>CALELC010000109.1 GCA_937904535.1 uncultured Planctomycetaceae bacterium | reverse complement strand
ATCGCCGCGCTGTCGAAGTCCAGTAGATCACGGTCCGTGGTGTGTCCCGTCAGTCCCGCAGTCAACACCGGCGGGAAGGTCTGCCGGTAGGTGTTATAAGACGTAACCGAATCGTTATAGCCCTGCCGAGCGAAGCTGATTTTGTTCTCGGTCGACGTCAGTTCCTCGGTCAACTGCATCATGTTTTGGTTGGCCTTGAGTTCCGGATAAGCTTCGGCCAGTGCAAACATCCGGCCCAGCGCTCCGCTCAAGCCCTTTTCCGCACCCGCCAAGGCCATCACCGCTTCGTGGTCGCCGGGGTTCCCCGCGACGCCCTGCAGACCGCTGACGGCTTGGTTGCGAGCCTGAATGACCGCTTCGAGCGTGTCACGCTCGTGAGCCATGTAGCCCTTGGCGGTTTCGACCAGGTTGGGAATCAGGTCGTGCCGCCGCTTGAGTTGCACTTCGATCTGCGCAAATGCGTTGTCAACTCGGTTGCGCAGCGTCACCAGCCGATTATAGATGCTCACGCCATACATCAGCATCAGCAACACGACGACTACCCCAGCGGCAATCATCACCAACGGCACAAGGATCAGAGTTGTCGACATGTTTCTTCCGTCTTGAAGTGTTCTGTTGACCAGCACGCTTGGGTTCAGGCTCAGAGTCACCGCTGGCCGGGCGCGAAAACCCCGATCAATTAGGTGACCGAGGCGACCGGGATTTGAGCAATCTGGTAGGCCCGTGAGCGGAACAAGAAGTCGATGATGTTGCCTTCGTGAGGTTGCAGCCAGTTGAGCCGGTTGGTCGCAATCGGACCAATGTTCAGGCGGTCGATATCGACACAGCGACCGGCCGCCTCGATGAACGCCTGATCGCGGGTGATCACGGTGCCGACCAGGGTTGGTCCGATCCGCTGCAGCATTTCCGCCTGCGGGCACTGGACCACGCTTGTGAACGGGAACATGTATTCCTTCTTCGCCACGCCGCGGTCGGGTGAATCGGCATGAACGACCATCGGTCGCAAATAAGCACAATGCTCACGTTCGATTAGCTTCTCACCGAACTTCGCCGTCATGTCGGTAACACCCGGCTCAGCCAAGTCTTGCTGCACCATGGCATACGTTCCTGTAGCCATCGCTGGGACGGTGAACGCCGCCAGTTGGGCCTCGGGATCGGTGGGCGGCAGGATGTCGACCGGTCCGATGCGTTCTGCGATCGCTTCGGCGATTTCCCGTGTGTGCCGGCTCGCCCAGATGCCCGAGCAGTTGATGCAGCTGCGGCCGGAGTTGCTCAGCACGCTCTCGACCATCATGTCGAGGAACAGTTCCCAGTCGTCCACGACATCGTCGCCGAGAAGAATCTTCGAGAACCCAGGACCGTGAGCTTGGACCCGCGGGTTTCCAGCATGTTGAGCAAGGGTTTGGGCACTGCCAAAAATCATGCTCTTGGCGCACTTGGACAGGATCGCCGTCCCCGCGTCGTGACCGCCGGGATACAGCGAAAACGCGGCCGCCGGTACACCCGCCTCGATGAACGCCGAGACCATGCGATAGGGCGTCCAGGGTTCTTGCGAACCCGGTTTGAGCGCGAGGCCGATTTGCAACGGAATAGCCGGCAGCCAGAGCGTGTGCACCCCGGGCGAATTGTTCGGTAGCACCGCGCCGAGAATCGGTGTTTGTGCCTGGAAGCTGACCGTCACGCCGCGGCCTTCGTCGCCGTAGCCGCGCGAGAGAATCGACAGATCCAATCCCCGGGTGAGGCAGTTGAGGATCTGCTCCATGTTGGACAAGACAAACGCGTTCTTGTCCATGTTGGACCGGCACATGTGTTCCGGCAGCCCCGTGCTGGCCGATTGTTGCCGAATGAAGTCGTCGACAGACTGAGTTTGATCGCCGACCGGAAGATCCGCCGACTTAAACAATTCGGCTGCTTTCACGCACATCTGCAGCAGGTCCGTAATCGGGACCTGCAACAGGGCATCTCGGGCCTTCTCGGATTGTCGCAAATCCTTTGTCACGATCCCGCCGCCGACCGTCCCGATGCGAGCCATCGGCTCGCCGGTATCAAAGTGCACGACGTTGATGAAGTCGAGCGACTGGTACGGCTTGCCCCAACGGAGCGGACTGAGCGTGATCATGAAAGGCTTGGTGCTTAGCGGAAAGAAAATGGAGTCAGCGACCTGTTCAAATAAGGTGCGGCCGCTTGTTTGAACAGGTTCTTCGGGGGGACAGGGTTCACGCGGTGGGTTAGTACACGCCCACGGTGGTTGCGCTGGCCAGCTTGTGGAAGGGGCGAACGCCGCTGACACCGTCCCAGGGGAAGGTGTCATAGGGAGCTTCGCGTTCCCCTTCGTCACGCTCCAAAAATCCTGGGACGAAGAACTCGTCGGTCAGCGTGTACAACTTCACGCGGCCGGTTTCGCCATAGCCGACGACCTGATTGTCGTCGTCAAAGGACACCACTTCGGTGACAGCACGCGGCTGCGGAGCGTAGTAGCTGATCTTGTAGCCATCGGCAGCGGAGATCGGTTTGCCACAGGCCAAGCCCATCAGCGTGTTGCCATAGGTGGGCGTCATAAACACGCCACCTTCCTCAACGGGGCCGCCGAGCAACTCTTCGACCGCAAACCGAGTCCACTGCGGCGTAAACTCCGTTCCGCCCGAGAAGATGCCGGTGATACCAACTTCTTTGATGCTGGTGCCGCGTTCTTCCAACGCCTCACCGAGCGCTTCGAGCAGTTTCGGCGTGGTGAACATGCACTTGATGTCGTGTCCAGCGGTCAAGATCGTGACCGCCTGATCAATGCAGTGCTTCTTGTACTCTTCGAGGTGCTCCATCCAGCCCTTCTTGATCAACTTCACGACCCACCGAGGGTCGAGGTCGATGCAGAAGCAGATCCCGCCGCGGAACTGAGCCAGGTGTTCGATCGCCAGTCGCAGCCGCCGGGGACCGCTGGGGCCGAGCATCAGCCAGTTCGACCCCTTGGGGAAATACTGGTCGGGCAGCGTTTCGCTGAACAGTTCGTAGTCTTTCCAGTGATCTTCGATCACCATGCGGCTCTTCGGGATCCCGGTCGTGCCGCCGGTCTCAAACACATACACCGGTTTTCCTGCGTGTCCCTTAGGCACCCAGCGATTGATCGGTCCCCCGCGGAGCCAGTCGTCCTGAAACAGCGGGAACTTCTTCAGGTCGTCAAAGCACTTGATGTCGCGGAGCGGGTCAAAGTTGAGCTCAGCTTTCTTGCTGAGCCAGAACGGGCTGCCAGTCCGCTCGTCAAAATGCCACCGAACGGTTTCGACCGTATGCGCATCGAGCCGCTCACGGGCGGCGGCGGCCTTTTTGGCAACTTCTTCAGAGATCAAGTCTGCGGTGCTCATGGAGGGAAGGAGATGGAGGATGGGATCAGAGCTGTTGTCAGCGGCAGGCCCGTTCGACAGGGTGACGTCTACGGTACCGCCGCGAATTGTCGTTTGCAACCGAGTCGCCAGCACCCGCAGCGGCACGTCATTGCCGCCCCGCCACGGACGCCGAATCGGTAAACTGCACTGCTTGCCACGCGTTCTGCTGAGCTGGAAAGTGCCCCAAACGACAACGGTTTAGA
>CALELC010000108.1 GCA_937904535.1 uncultured Planctomycetaceae bacterium | reverse complement strand
TCGCACAGCCGCACGTGGTCGCCGAACTGGCGAAGATCAAAGACAGCTACAACTGTGACATGATTTCGATCGCCGCAGCGACGGCCGCGATCAGCAGCACCGAGTGGCTTGCACAGACTCGGGCGACACTCCTGGCCACGCGCGAGCGGATGGCACAGCGGCTAAGCGGAATGGGCTTTGATGTCACGCCCTCCCAGGCCAATTTCTTGTGGTGCCGGCATCCGAGCGGTGAGCATGAAGCGATGTATCAGCACTGCAAGGCGAACGGTTATTTGATTCGCTATATGAATTATCCTGGCTATGGCGACGGTTTAAGAATTTCCGTCGGCAGCGATCAGGAGGTCGATGCCTGTATGGATCTGCTAGAAGGTTGGTTAGAAGCCCGAAAATCATCGACCGTCTAGCAGTTCGCTTTTCTCTACCTTTATTTCGCCGACGCCCTTGAGCGTCCTGTTGCACAGGAACTTTGGCTTTCCATGACCAGAACCGCCAACATCGATCGCAAGACGAACGAAACGCATATCCGTTTGAGCCTGTCGCTGGACGGGACCGGTCTGGGCGAACGTCGATCGGGGATCGGGTTCCTCGATCACATGCTGGACCTGCTAGCCAAGCACGCCGCGATCGACTTGGATGTTCATGCCGAAGGCGATCTGCATGTCGACGATCACCATACTGCGGAAGACATCGGCATCGCGCTGGGGCTAGCGATCGATCAGGCGCTCGGCGATCGCGCTGGGATCCGTCGCTACGGGCATTTCACGCTGCCGATGGACGAGTGCCTGGTCACCAGCGCCGTCGACCTGGGTGGACGGTATGCGTTTGAGTATCACGCCCCGATTGCGGCGGCGAAGATCGGCACGTTCGACAGCGAGCTGGTCGAGCATTTCTGGCAGTCAATGGCCGCCAATGCGCGGTGCAATTTGCATGTGCTGATGCATTACGGCAAGAACTCGCACCACATTGCCGAGGCGGTTTTTAAGACGACCGCGCGCGCCATTCGCATGGCCGCTGAGGCTGACCCACGGATGCACGGCATCCCCAGCACGAAAGGCGTGCTCTAACCACGCCCGGTTTGAGCAGCAACTGTAGAACCATTGCCTCAATGGTTCCTAATTAGTGGACGTTGTGCTGAATCATGGTTTTACGGGGGCAGCGTGTAGAACGGATGAGGACAATGGTTCTACAGTGCGGGGAACGCGGCGCAGATCACTCCATATGGCCACAACGACAGTAACGGGCGGATGTTGGTGTACAAACATCCGCACCGTCGTCTGTCGCTGGCTGAGCATAGGGTCGCGCTAGGTCGAAGTCGCCTCGGCGGGACTACTGGCGGTCGCCGCCGCGTCCGCGTCCGCCGGGGCCACCGGCTCCTGGTCCGCCGGCTCCGGGGCCACCTTGGCCGCGTTGTCCGCCGCCAAAGCCGCCACGGCCAAACGGGCCAGGGTTAGCGGGCAGCTCAAATTTAGCACCCTTCATTTCCTCGAACTTCGCTTTCTGCTCGCCGGTCAAGTGCGCCAGCAGCTTCTGCTCCAGCTCTGACCGCATTTGCTCCGCTTTCTCGCGGATGCCCTCGAAATTTTGATTCTGCATCGCTGCGGTCATCATTTCCCGAGTCTTCTCGGCGTTGGCTTCGAAATCCTTCTGCATCGCGGCGGTCGTGGCAGCGCTCAGCTCGAGTGCTTTGGCAACTTCGGGGCTGAGCAAGGCGTTGGGGCCCTGGACCTGCAACGCGATCTGCTCAAGCCGTTCCATCTGGTCCGGGAGCAGCAATTCTTCCAACTGTTCCTTCGCTTCGGCGGCGCGCTGAGCGGCTTGCTCTTGCATCTGAGCTGCAAACCTTTGTCGCTCGGCGTCGGTGGCGTTGCGGAAGTCGAAGTCAGGGCGTGGGGGCCGCTGCCGCTCAGCCAGTTTATCCAGACCGGCGATTTGATCCTGATCGAGCTTAAGCTCTTCACGGACGGCAGGTTGAGACAGCAGGCTGACCAGCAGCATATCGCCACCGAAGCCGCCGCGGCCGAACATCCCGCCGGGGCCGCCAAAACCACCACCGAACCCACCTTGGCGGCCACCTTCGCGCTGGCCGAGGCCGTCGCCGCGGCGGCCACGCTGCTCCTGATCTTGAGCAGAAACGGTAGGTAAGGTGCTTGCCAAGACGACAGCCGCCGCCATCGCGGGGGCAACCAGGTTCTTCAGACGCATCGTTGTGCTCAGGGTTAAGGCAACAGAAAATCAAGGTCACCGCAAAGCTTTTAGCCGGAACGGAGGCACTCCGGTCAAAACGGTGACTCGCCCTGTTTAACCACACGCATGGCAGCAGGTTTCGCTTGCAAAACAAATCTTCTGTCAAGGAGGGCTCGAATAGCCCGGTAGACGAGCGTGCAAATCCGTAACGGAGGCTCAGCAATTGATTACGTTGACTGCTAGCCCACCGAGCGACGTTTCTTTGTACTTGCTCTTCATGTCGAGGCCAGTTTGCCGCATCGTCTCGATGACCTTATCGAGTGAGACTTTGTGGGTGCCATCACCGTAAAGCACAGCCAACCGAGCCGCGTTGATCGCTTTCGTCGCTCCCATTGCATTTCGCTCAATGCACGGGATCTGTACCAGCCCGCCCACCGGATCACAGGTCAGACCCAGGTTGTGCTCCATCCCGATCTCAGCGGCGTTGGCAATCTGGGCAGGCGTCCCGCCCATACACGCGGCCAGACCGCCCGCGGCCATCGAGCAGGCGACGCCAACCTCGCCCTGGCAACCCATTTCGGCGGCCGAAAGCGACGCGTTGCGTGTGTACAGCAGCCCAATCGCCCCAGCGGTCTTGAGCATCCGCCGCACTCCCGCGATCGATGCATCCGCATGAGTCGTCCGGTAGTGCATCAACACAGCGGGAATGACTCCGGCCGCGCCGTTGGTCGGCGCGGTGACGACCCGACCTCCGCCCGCGTTTTCCTCGTTGACTGCCAGCGCGTAGAGACTGACAAAGTCCAGTTGCCGCAGCGGATCACTGGCTGATGGGCGGTCAGCGTCAGTGCTCGCTGCCGCGCCGGCCTGCTGCATCAGCTTCTGGTAGATCCCTGGAGCCCGGCGGGGAACCCGGAGACCGCCGGGCAATACGCCTTCGGTCTGACAGCCGCGCTCGATGCATTGCTGCATCACTTCCCACAAGCGGTCGAGCTGTGCGTCGATTGCTTCACGCGAGAACCTCACCCGTTCGTTCTGGTCGACGATTTCCTCAATTGTCAGTTGGTGGCGGTCGCACAGAGCGAGCAGCTCCGCAGCGCTGCCGAAGGGATAGGGAACAGCGATCGCTGCGTCGCCGTCCGTGTCGCCCTCGGAATCGGCTTCTTCTTGCGAGAGCACGAATCCGCCGCCGACGGAGTAATACTGGTCGCTCAGCAGCGGTGTCCGCTGGTCATCGACCGCAGTGAACCGCAGTCCGTTTGGATGGTACGGCAGGGTCTCTTGTTGGTGAAACAGCAGGTCCTGTGACTCGCGAAATGCCAGTTCCTTTCCCTCTGCCAAAGTGAGTTTTTCGCTTGCACGAACTCGAGCGACGACGGCGGCGAGTTCTGCTGGATTGACCGTTGCAGGTTGTAGTCCGCTCAGCCCGGCGATGACGGCCGAGTCGGTTCCGTGCCCGACGCCCGTGAGCGCTAGCGAACCGAACAACTCGACGATAATGCCGCTGGTTCGCTGGAGCAGCGATGCGTCAGCGGCGAGGTCCGATGCGAAGCGATGGGCAGCGACCATCGGCCCGACAGTGTGTGAACTGGACGGACCGACACCGATTTTGAACAGTTCAAAGATGCTGTGCATGTGTAGGACCGCAGAGAGGAACAGTGCTGGCGGGACGTTGCGAGCGTGACTCGAACAGGCCGATCGGACAGCCCGTAAGCTAACCGTTCAATCCTCGTACCAATCACGGCGGCGCGGTGATGAGCGACGAGTGGATGAGAACTACGCTGCCCCGCGAAAACGGGAACACCCCAGCACAAGCCACGCGGTGTGCCGAGTTACACTGGTGCCATATCAGCGAACTCGCCTACTTCCATCGAGAGAGCACTGCGATGATGAACCTTACCCGTCGACAATGTCTGATCGTTGCGGCGGCCGGAGCGGCCAGCAATTTTCTTCCGGCCAGCCCATCGCAACTCAGCTTCGCACGCGAACCGATCGAACGACGCGGCGACCCGCGGTTTCGTCCAGCGATCGCTGCTTACTCGCTGCGAAAGTATTTTTCGACATTTCGCGGCAAGCCGCAGCAGCCGGCGGCTGACGGTCCAGCGATCGATCTGTTCGGCTTCATCGATTACTGCGCTTCGCTCGGCTGCGACGCCGAACTGACCGGCTATTTCCTGCCACCAGAGGCAGATGACGCCTATTTGCTGCGGCTGCGGCAGCACGCGTTTTTGGCCGGCACGGTGATCAGCGGCTCGGCCATCGGCAACGATTTCACGGTGCCGGCCGGCGAGCAACTCGACGCCCAAGTTGCCGAGACCCAGAGCTGGATCAAGCGGTCCGCGGTGCTGGGGGCTCCTCACTTGCGGATCTTTGCCGGTACCGCGAAACAACTAGGTGATTCCGAGGAAAAACTTACGGCGATCATCGACGCAGTCAGTCGCTGCGCCGAAACAGCAGCGGAGCACGGCGTGTTTCTGGGGATCGAGAATCACGGCGGGATCAGTGCCGAACAATTGTTGGCGATCGTCGAGCGAGTCGACAGTGACTGGGTAGGGATCAACCTCGATACCGGTAACTTTATTAGCGAAGACCCCTACGCCGACATCCGCCTGAGCGCCCCGTACGCGGTCAACGTGCAGCTCAAGCCCAACATGCGTCGACCCGACGGCACGGTCTATCCGGCCGATTTTGATCAAATTGCACAGATCCTCCGCGAAACCAATTACCAAGGTTTCGTGGCACTGGAGTATGAGCATGAAGCGCCGTATGAGCGGATTCCGCCGCTGCTGCTGCAAATGCGAACCGCGTTTCTTGGCTAGACTTGGCGCCGCTCATTGGGATGATGACGGAGTCATCCATTTCCTTTTGACAGCAAAGTCGCCACACCCTTGGAAACTTCAAACGTCTTTGAGCACGGACTGCTGCGAATCACGGCTTCCTCGGCGGTCGTGGCCGTGGGCAACCCCATCGTCTGTGCGCAGCACTGCATCGAGCAAATCGCGGCTGTCCCTTCCTCGCAAATCGTGTTGCTGCCGGAACTAGCACTGGGCGGATATTCCTGCGGTGATCTGTTCACCACCTCATCGCTGTTAGATGCGGTCGCGACCGGCATGCAGCTGATCTGCGAGTCCAACCGCGGCACAGGGCAGTTGGTGGTTGTCGGTGCGCCGCTGGTCGTTGAAGGTTCGTTGATGAACGTCGCCGCGGTAATCGGTGATGGGCGCGTGCTCGGGATTGTGCCCAAGCAGTACCTGCCGACGTATCGCGAGTTTTATGAGGGGCGGCATTTTCGTGCCGGCGATGGCTCGGAAGCTCCGTATCTTGACTGGTTGGGACAGCGAGAGATTCCG
>CALELC010000107.1 GCA_937904535.1 uncultured Planctomycetaceae bacterium | reverse complement strand
TCAGAGTGAGATTCTTTTCGGAAATCTCGGGTAGCACGCTTCCATCACAGATGTACAGGTTAGGGTGATCGAAGGAACGCAACTGCGTATCGACGACTCCTGTGCTGGCTTGATCACTCATTCGGCAGGTTCCGGCATAGTGAATCGACCGACCAGGTGTCGGTTCCGTGAAGGAGGTGATCAGCGTTCCCGAACTCTTACGGAGAATTCGGCGTCCCCAGTGCAACATGCTTTGCTTCATCGCCTGGTCGTTCTCCGTCGGCGTGTACTGCACATCGACCTGGGGAACACCAAACTTATCACGGGAAACTCCAGGCCGTAATCGATTGGTCTGCATCGCTTCAGGTTTTCCGAACCAGAGCAGCGCAACGTAGCTCTTGAACAGCAAACGAGCCGTCAGCGGCTTAAGCCAGAGCGGCACGTGACTCAGGGCGCTCAAATAGTAAGGATGCTTCGGCAGGAAATGACTTACCTGCCCTTGATAGCCGCCGCGGAACGCCTGCTGGCCGAATAGAAATCTCGGAATCAGCATCGCATCGTTGGCGCCCTGATCGTATTTGGCTTGCGAGCCGATCAATTTCCAAAGCGATGTCCCGAGAATGACTTTAATCGTGTCTTGCAAATAGCAACCGACGAGCCCCGAGCGATTCGCCAATCCCTGAGGAAAATCGCGGTCCTGGGAATTGAATAACAATCTCGGCGTCTCCAGGGCTCCACAGGCGAGCACGAATGCATTGGCTTCAACCCGCAGCGGTTGCCCACTAGTGATATCGAAGCACTCTGCAGCCACAATTCGATTTGAGTCAGAGTCACGGATCAGTCGCGTGACCTTGACTTCACAAAGAATGCGGTAGTTCTTCCGCTTCACGATCTGTGGCAAAAGATGGGTGGAAAACTTATACACACTGCCGGAGTGGCAACCAAAGATGCAATCGCCACAACTTCGGCAGTGGTTGGGCTGGCTTGGCCGAGTCTCCACCGCTTTGCGGATCGGTATGGCGCGGATAACAGGGTTTCGGAAACGACTCACGGCCCGCTGCACGATCCGATCGGCCGGTCGCAAGGGGAGCGGCGGCAAAAACTCACCATCGGGCAATTCCTCCAATCCCTCGCGTGTCCCACAGACTCCGATCAATCGTTCGGCTGAGGTATAGTGTGGTTCGAGTTCATCATAATCGATTGGCCAGTTGATCTCGGAATCGCCATATTGCAGCGGCCGGAAATCACGCCGCGAATACCGCAACGAAACAGCACTCCAAAGATTCAGTTTCCCGTTCATGCGGAAGATTTGCAGGTTGGTAAAGTCTCGCTTCGTCACCTTGGATGTCGAAAGTTCATCATCGCGCGCGTACAACGCGTGGGCTTGAGCATTGGCAAAGTAGAAACTTTGTGCGGGGTCTAGATCCCATGGCATTTCTGGAGCAATGCCAAAGTCGTGTTCTTCGTCGGGCAACCGTTCATTGGTAAAATAGTCGCTGCTGATCGCTGGGCCTTGCTCAAGCGAAAGAACGTCTCGGCCGGACAATGCGAGCCGGTAGGCCAACAGACCGCCTCCGGCCCCAGTGCCGACAACACAAACATCAGTCTTAACAACACGCTGCGGTGCTGACATCTTTCAAAGCACCTTCCGCAGGAAATCACTGGACCCGAAATATACGTATTCCAGAAACTTCCGCAGCACCTGCAAGTCGCTCTTAGCGCTGCGATGCTCCCATCGGTATTTGCCACGCCGAGCGTTGAACTGGCTGATGGACAACAAGTGCGTCAGCGCATCACGGAGTTGATGGTTGGATTGGCAAGCGTGAAAAAGTTCGGGTAACCGCTCGCGCAACGTTCGCTGATAACGACTCCTGTCGACAAGTTGCCGGAGCATTGCAAACAGCGGTGCTGTTTCCAGGGTCAGTTCGACTGGAAATTGAAAGCGAGCAGACAATAACGATCGCGACTGGTAGTGCTGAATCATGTCGAGCATCGTCTGCTCGAGCGGTCGCGGCAGATAGCCTAGCTCCGAGACCGCCTTCTGAGACTCACCGAAATAGTAGAGCGGCTGCGTTCTTGCGAACGAACGATGTACGGGACTTGTGACTCTGCCAGCGGTCAGCCAGGTCAGGCCGTCGGAAATCGTGGTCAAGCCGGTTAGCAAGCTGCCGGGCAACTCCTGCGGCATGCGCCGCCCAACCAGTCGCGCCGCACGCTCGTAGAATGCCCGACGGTCAAGATTGTGCCCACCGAGAATGTATCGCTCGCCTGAATTGCCTAGTTCGAGCGCGGCGACATGCGCAGCCGCCACGTCGCGAACATCACACAGCGTGACACCGCCATTGACGAAGAACCTGGCCGCGAACTGCCCCTGTAAAAACCAGAGCAAGCAAAACGGAGCCGCGAGATTGGATGTGGCACTGGCTCCCGGACCCAGCATCAATCCGGGATTTAGGATCACGACGTTATTGCCGCCAGCGGCACGCTGCACCGCAATCTGCTCACACTCGATCTTCGCTCGGTCGTAGGGAGAGAGCTTGGTTTCACAAATCCCACCTCGCCCTGAACCTTCTGCATAGATTATCGGAACCGCTGAGCCGCCGATCGTCGATAGCGATGACGTGAACACCACCCGTGTCGACTGACACGGGTGTAAGGCTTCGAAAAAGGCTTGGGTAATCGACACATTGTGCTGTTGATACTGTCCAAGCTCGAGCCCTGGTCGCCAAGTGCGTCCCGCCGAAAACACCACGGCGTCTACTGAATCGAGCGCCGTTCGTACAAACGAGCGGTCGAGAATATCGCCACTCCATAGCTGAACACGGGACGACGGCGACGCCTTGGAGTACCCTGGGCGGACCACTGCCAGCACCGTGTGGCCAGCCGCGACAAGCTGCGCCACCACATGTTCGCCCAAAAAACCACCAGCGCCAAACACAAGGACTTTTTTGGGCATAGGATTGCGGCTCGAGGATAAGACCGGACAATGGGGCCGCCGGGTTGTGACCGCAGCAAGGTTGTCGGCAGCAGGCAAGGCAAATCCGGTCAGGACGGTCATGCCGCGGCGTCGTAGGTGAGGACGCAAACGTAGTCTATTTGTCAGCGGCGCTGGTGTAAAACAACAGGTTTCAATTCGATGCCGTCGGGTACTGGATCTCGCTTACAAACCGACAGTCGCTCAATCAAGGTGCTGTTGAGTGAAGGCTCGAGTACATCAGCGCGAGAAGCCTTGTATGCCCTTGGGCCGCATTACACGATCGATATTCTCGATCCTTCTCCGCTGTGCCAGTGCCGCTTTTCCAGCTTCGTCCGCCGCTGGTATCGCTGTCCTTCGTATTCAAAGGCGCCGTTAGCGTATCTGCAGTTTTTGATTGACCGGCTGCATCAAGAACGCTACGACGTGTTTCTGCCGACTCATGAGCAGGCATATCTGGTCGCGCGAGTTGCCGACCAGTTGCGGCCTCTGGTCGGGATTGCCACCGCGAGTTTCGCAGCGGTTGACCGTGTCCAAGACAAAGCGAAATTTGCCTTGCTTTGCGAAGAACTCGACATCCCGCAGCCCAAAACCGTCATCGTGCGAACGCGAGCCGAGATCTCCCGCGCGTTTGCTCCTCCTCAATTTATTAAACCTGCACACGGCACGGCGGGACAGGACGTGCGGCTCGTTCGTCAGGAAACCGAGTTGCACTCAGCCTGTGACCATCTGGAAGCGTCGGGACTACTCGATGGAAACCATGACATCCTTGTGCAAGAAGCGGTGCCGGGACCTCAAGAGGACATCGGCGTCTTTTTTCAGGATGGGCGACTGTTGTCGTACTTCGGGGCACGCACGCTGCAAATCGGCGTCGGTGGTTCGCCGATGGCGCGCAGCAGTGTTCGCCGGCCCGCAGCAGCCGAGCATCTGTCGCGCCTGGGGCGTCACTTGAATTGGACCGGTCCGATCGGTTTGGGATACATTCTGGATGAACGCGACGGGCAGCCAAAGTTCATCGACGCGAACCCGCGGATTGGAGAGACCTTTCATGGGTTGATGGCAGGCGTCAACGGACCCGATCTCTGTGTCCGTATGGCTTTGGGTGAGCAACTCGATCCGGTTTCACCGGGAAAAGAAGGCGTGCGTACTTATCCCGGAATGATCAATTTCATCTCGGCGGCTCTGGAAAGCGGCAGCCGACGAGGCGTGTTACGCGAAGTATTGCGACAGTGGCGTGGCCAAGGCATTTATGCGCACGCTGAAAACGGGATCATGCGCTGGCGCGAGGATCTGTGGAGCCTCGTGCCGGCGACAGCGGTTGCCGGTCTACTGCTCGCGTGGCCGGGCGCGGCACAGCGGCTGGTGGCGAAGACCGTTGAGAATTACTCGCTGCCCGGCGAATCAGCGGCTCAGATCCGCGACCTGCCGTGGGACGCACTCCTGTCCGGCAATTCATAATCCCGCATCAGTGCACGGAGGCAGTTTCGGCGGGCGTAGAACTCGCGCGGTAGGGCTGATACTCGATGAGTTTTACATCCCAGGGGTCGGCGATGTGGTATTGCACCCCACGCCACTGCACGTGCCGCATCGTGCCCAGCAT
>CALELC010000106.1 GCA_937904535.1 uncultured Planctomycetaceae bacterium | reverse complement strand
TGATCTTGCCACTGCCGACCGGCTGAGCATCTTGAGCCGTGAGGTGTTTGTACAGCGGTGCAGCACCTTCGCCGTTGACTTCGATCTTACTGAACATCGGGAACGTCACGCGGTATTTCGTGTCGCAGAACTGCTTGATCTCCGCATCGCTGCCTGGCTCCTGAAGCCCAAACTGGTTGCAGGGGAACCCGAGCACCACCAGCCCGTCGTCCTTGTACTGTTGGTAAAGCTCTTGCAGATCCACGTACTGCGGCGTTAACCCGCACTCGCTGGCCACGTTCACGATCAACACGACCTTCCCACGATAATCTTCGAGATTGACCGTTTCGCCTTCGATCGAAGTCACTTTGAAATCGAGCGCATGGTCAGCTTCGTCAGCGTGGGCGGAGAGCGTCATGGTTGCACACATCACCAAAGCAAGGAAACGTTTCATCGCGGATGGACCCGAGTCAAAAGGAGCGGAGGGGAGAAAACACACCGCTGGATTATAGCAACTGGGGAACCGCAAGAAGCGCTGCAGCGACGCGCTCCCTTTGCGTCGCCCCGCTGGATTGACGCGGGGCAGGGCGGAGAAGAGCAGGGCAGGGCGAACTCGCTACTGCGCGCCCTCCGGCACCGGCACCTTGGAAGCATCGAGAGTCCCGACGACCTCGCGTACCGAACTCGCTCCGAGGCTTCGCACGGCCTGCGGCAACTGGTCGAGGATTCGCATCGAAACCTGCGGATCGTAATAGTTCGCCGTGCCGATCTGGATCGCGGAGGCCCCGGCGACGATGAACTGCATCGCGTCATCCAGGCTGGCGATCCCGCCGATGCCGATGATTGGGATCGGCACCGCCGAGTGGACTTGATGAACACACCGCAGCGCGATCGGCTTGATCGCCGGTCCGCTCAGCCCGCCCATGGTATTGCCGAGCATCGGTCGCCGCCGCCGCCAGTCGATCGCCATCGCCAAAACGGTATTGATCAAGCAGACCGCATCGGCTCCGCCATCGGCCGCGGCACGAGCAATGTCGGCGATTGCGGTCACATTGGGCGTGAGTTTGGCCAAAACCGGTACTCGGCAGCGTGCGCGAGCGGTCTCGACCACCTGCCGGCAAGATGTTGGGCTGGTACCAAAATCGACTCCGCCACTGACGTTGGGACACGAGAGGTTCAGCTCAATCGCTGCCACACCGTCGCAGTCACCCACTCGCTGCGCCAATTCCACAAACTCGTCGGCCGTGCGTCCGGCCACGCTGACGATGATCGAAGTCCCAATACTGCGAAGGTACGGCAGGTGGTGGCTGAGGAACGTGTCAACTCCGTCATTGTCCAACCCAATCGCATTGAGCAGCCCCGCTGAGACTTCGACCGTTCGCCAAGGCGCATTGCCGATTCGCGGCAGGGCGGTGATCGTCTTGGGCAAAATCCCGCCGAGTCGGCTACAGTCGACGATCCGCTCCATCTCGCGGGCGTAGCCAAAAGTGCCCGAAGCCACCAGCACCGGATTGGCAAGCTGCAGACGTCCAAGCGTGACGGATAAATCGACATCGCCAGCCGGTTGATCGTGGAGCGAAGCTGCGGTGGCCGGGAGTGGAGAGGCTGTCATTTCAGGGCGATGGGTGAGGGAATGCCGGTTCAGCGTGCGGGCGTGGTCCGAGGAGGTTGCCCGATGAGGCGTCGAGCGATCTGGTCGACGATCCGCCGCGCGACGTCTTCTTTGCTGCCGGTGATCGCTTCAACGAGCGATCCATCAGCGGCGAGCAATTCGACTTGATTGTCTGCTGCGTCGATCGCTTCCGGACCGTTGCTGACGATCATGTCACAATGTTTTTTCTCGAGTTTGACGATCGCGCGGAACCGTCGGTCGTCGGTTTCCAGCGCAAAACCGACGACCCACTGGTCAGCCCGCTTGGACTGGCCAAGGGTCGCGACAACATCATCGGTCTCAATCAACTCGACCGTCAGCGGCTGTCCTGTCTTGGCGATTTTACTGGTCGACACCTGCTGCGGCCGGTAATCGCACGGCGCAGCAGCGCCGATCGCGCCGTCGCAGTCAACAAAATGCTTCACCGCCGCCTGGAGCATCTCGTCCGTGGTCACTACCGGGACGACCGTCGCCTGCGGTGGATAGGAAACCGTAACCGGACCGCTGATGATCACCACTTCATGACCTTGCGCGATACAGGCCGCGGCGAGCGCCGCGCCCATCCGGCCACTGGAAGCGTTCGTCAGGTAACGGACAGGGTCGAGGTACTGCCGGGTTGGACCGGACGTAATCAGAATCTTAGCCACGCTCGGTTCTCGTCACTTTCGCAGCAGACGATCGATCAAGGCATCGATTTCGGTCAGCCCAAATCCGAGCTTGGCAGCGCAGACAGCAAACAACCGCTTTTCGCTTTCACTCAGGTTTCCATCAGCGGCCATCACCTGCATCAGGTCGGCGAGCAACGATTCTGCGCCGGCCGGATCAGACGGCAAGCTGATCGATGCTCCGTCCTCCAGCGCAAACCGCACCGCGTCACGCAGTTCGTCTTCGCCTAACCCCAGTTCCACGCAACGATCGGTGAGGTAATTCACTTCCCGCTCGCCGAGTGAACCATCGGCCAATGCCATGACCATCAGGTTTCGCATTCGAACGGCAGCATTCATCACCAGTGTTCCGCAGGGGCGCTTACGAAGTCAGAGTCTCGTGCGCCAGGCTCGGCGCCGCCTCAGTTTAGCAGCGCGAGCGTCCGACGGCGAGCTAACGTGCTTCCGGGGCACGCACCGCTGCCACCGCGATGACATGCGGCGTGTCGAGGCCGGTGGCATAGCCACTCTGCCCGCTGACGGTGATGTACTGGTTCAGAAAGCGACGCAGGTTGACTCCTGGGGCCGGGCTGACGTAGTGCGTGGTGCGTCCAGAAGCATCGGTGAGTGCAAACGGAGGGCTATCCGGCCGCGACGAGTAGACCTGGACGAGGTAGCCGCTCGGATCGCTGCTGGAAGCATCCACCGGAACCGCAGAGCGCGTACTGACCGGCAGCGTCGCCGTAGCAGGTTGGACCGGATTGACGACCGAACTGGGGACACTGGCCGATGGGATCGGCTCTGGCTGGCCATCGCGGCGGCGCGCGACCGATTGCACCTGTTGCACTCGCTGCACCAGCAGGCGAGCCCGCTGCCGTTCGGACTCGACAGCGTGACTGCGGGCAATTTCTTCGGCGGCCTGTCGCAATGGTTCGAGTTCAGCGGCTCCCGCGGAAGCCACCATGCGGCGTGTTAGTTCTAGCTGCAAGGCGTCGACCGACGCGTTCGCGGGCACAGTTGGGTTGGCTGGCAGTGCGATAGCCTGGTGATCCGCCTGACGAATAGGACGGGAAAGTTCCCCTCCAGCAACCGGCGCAGCGTGCTGGCTGCGGCTGGTGCCAGGCACCCAAGCTGCCTCGCTGGCCAAGACAGTCTCACTCGCACCGGTGACCGCGCCGATTGGCCGCACACTCGGCTGCGAAGCGATCGCCAACTGCGGCGGTTGGGGAGTCGGCGCGACTCCCGATCCAACCGGAGCTTGCGAGAGGACAGGCGAGACGCTGGCAACCGAACCGGCCACGGCGGCAGACGGCTCAGCGTCGACGCTGTCAACGTCGGTCAGCGGAATCGCTTCGGGGGCGTTGAGGGCATACAGCTGCACCGGTGGGACAACGCTCGGCTGCACACGTTCGGGATCGAGCAGCGAGGGCTGCAGGATGGAGCGTGTGACGACGGGAGGCGGAGCCGGTCGTTCGGGAGCGGCCTCCAGCGGCGTCGGCTGAGCACTCGCCACACGTTCTTCGGCCTGTGGTTTGTCGCGCAGCAGCAACTCGGGGTTGTCGACGACTTGATCACGGTGCACCCAGCGAAACTCGCCCGACGGCGGCACGATGCGATACCACAACTGCGGCCCATCGGGTCCTTCGCGCTCGGAGCGCCCTAAAATCGTGACTTCCTCGCCACGAGACATTTGGATTTGCCACAGATATTTCCGTGCTTTGCCCAGGTGCGTTCCAATCCAGGCAAGCGTGGCGTCTTCAGTGATTTTGCCGGTGTTTTGATTGCGATCGAGTTCCACGGCATGAGCCGGAACCCAGCAGAAACTTCCTTCAGGCGGTCGCACGCCAAGCCAGCCGTCTTCGGTTTCCAGATACACTTCCAGCCGCTGACCGTGCCGCAGAGGATCGGTGCGGTAATACTCGCCGCCAGGGCCGCAGCGAGCGGTGACACCTTCTTGGTCAACATACACCAGGTAGGGCTCGAACACTTCTGCGGCTGCAGCCATGCGGCCCACGAATGCGATCACACCGATCACGCTGAGCAAGCCGAAGAAGCGATGCGCTGGGGCGCAGCGGAATGCGTAGGTCATGATTGAAGTGCCGTCGACGATGCGATCGAAGGGTCTGTTCACACGGGTCGCTCAACCGGCACGGTCGCGACCTCAACCGGGTCGATAGCCAATCCGCCAGCATGCTGGCAAGAGCGAACCGGCATCGCGAGAGGGCAGCCGGCGGTTCCCGTCAGGACCATCATCAATAGCCGGCTAGCCGACCTCGGCGCATCGCCTGTCAAGCAGTGGCCACACGCAATCCCGCGCTACGACAGCCTGAAAAACCGTATGATGAACAGCCTGTCCGGTGATGTTCTCTCGTACGCACTTAGGGAGGCAAGTTGTCATGCGACGCCGTGAGTTTCTCCAGTCGGCTGCCATCGCCGGCGTGCTACAACAACCAGTTGGCCGCTACCTTGGGGCTCAGGAACATTCGCAACACGCCAGTTGCGGCCTTACCTACGCCTCGCCCGCGGAAGCCATGGCCGCCGAGCCTGAAAAGCTGGCCTATTGCCCCGCGATCTACGCAGGCACTCAAATCAACCGCCCCGATTATTTGGCGACGATCGATGTCGATCCTCAGTCAGCGACCTACGGAAAAGTCATCCACCGGTTGCCCATGCCACACATTGGCGATGAGTTACACCATTTTGGCTGGAACGCTTGCAGCAGCTGTCACGGTGACGCCCAACACCAGCGACGGTATCTGATCCTGCCTGGATTGGTATCCAGCAATCTGTATGTCATCGATTGCATTCAGCCAGCCGCTCCGACTTTGCAGCAGACGATTTCCGGCGAGGAAGTCAAACGCAAGACTCATCTCTCGGCCCCTCATACCGTTCATTGCCTCGCTGATGGAAGCATTCTGATTTCGATGCTCGGCGATGCCCAGGGAAATGCCCCAGGCGGATTCTTGTTGCTCAACGATCGATTCGAGATCGCAGGCCGCTGGGAACAAGATTTGACCGGCATGAACTTCAACTATGACTTTTGGTACCAGCCGCGCCACAACGTGATGATCAGCAGCGAATGGGCAGCGCCGAATACGGTTCGCGCGGGCTTTTCGCTCGATGATGTGCAGGCAGGCAAGTACGGCCATCACCTGCACTTTTGGAATTGGAACGATAGGAAGATCGCTCAAAGCATCGACCTCGGCGAAAAGGGCATGATTCCGCTCGAGGTTCGCTTTCATCACGATCCGGCCAGCGACCAAGGGTTTGTCGGTGCGGCGCTGAGCAGCAGCGTGTGGCGTTGGTACCGTGCCGAGGACGCTTGGAAAGCCGAGCCGGTGATTCAAGTCGAGCCGGTCGAAACCGCAGGTTGGCCGTTCCCGGTCCCAGGATTGATCACCGATCTGGTGCTCTCGCTCGACGACCGCTGGCTGTACTTTTCGAACTGGCTGCACGGCGATTTGCGGCAATACGACGTCAGCGATCCGGCGAACCCGAAGTTAACGGGCCAACTTTGGCTGGGCGGAGTAATCGGGCGCCGTCCCCATACCGCCCGCAAACTGGCGGGCGGTCCGCAGATGCTGCAGCTCAGCCTCGATGGCCGGCGGCTGTACGTGACCAATTCGCTCTACAGCAGTTGGGATAATCAGTTCTATCCGCAGATCGCTGAGCAAGGCTCCTACATGCTCAAGATCGACTGCGACACCACGACCGGTGGGCTGTCACTCGACGAACGTTTTTATGTCGACTTTGGCAGCGAACCCAACGGCCCCGCCCGAGCCCACGAAATCCGCTTCCCCAACGGCGACAGCACGTCGGATATTTGGGTGTGATGCTGGCCGGAGCGATGCAATTCGGTTCAGGAATCGTCTGCCCGCCCTCACAGATTTTCCCGTAGGCGCTGTAAGGCATTCTCAATGTCACGGATTGCCGCGGCTAGGGAAGCTCTACCCAGGGTCTGGGCAGTCTGCTCCGTTGTCTTCGTTTTGCCGCTACGCTGTTCCAACAACAATTGCTGCTGCAACGAGACGTCTGACCAGAGCGATGGATCCTGGCTTTCAAAACGGCCAATCTCTTTGATCTTAGTAATGAACTCAACGTTCGTGAGCTGATCCCCACCATCCCGCAGCACCTGCAACGCGTAGCGAGTAAAATCTCCTTGACCGCCGCGTTCTTTAGCGGTCTGGTGGGGTGCACAGGCAGCGAACAACACCTCTGGACGATCCTTATACGGATCACGGCTCTGCCCCCGGCGACGCTTCGCGGTTCTGCGATGGACCGCCTGCATCTCTTGATCCGCGGCAAGGAACCGCACTTTCGCCTCGCGGCTGTGTACATCTAGGGGTCCGACAGCAAACCGCGTCGCCGAACCCGAGTGGCACAAATCCATGAAAAACGTAATGCTTACGCCCTCCGGAATCTCATCGGCAACATCAGCGATATCGTCGTCGATCAAATATCCTGAAATGCGGTGATCATAGGGCACCACGGCCTCATCGAGCTGATCAGCGTCATCGCCATTAAAATCTTCCAACTGTGTCCCGTGACAGGACAACTGGATGGCCAACACATCGCCTGCACGACTCTCGCCGACGAGTTTGTCCATCGCATCGAGGATTCCCTGGCGAGTGGCGTCGCTGTCCGTCAGCATGTCGACCTCAAACCCCAGTTCGACAAATGCATTTCGCCACTGCTTGGCATCATTCACACAACCGCTCAACCGGTCGCGTTCTGCCGGATAATTGTCGATCCCAATGCAGAGCGCTCGCTTATGCCGCCCAGAAGATGTTCCCAAAGAACGTTGGGCTGATGTTGTCGAGGCGGTGGGTTGGTAGAGCTGAAACCCCATCACCGGTGCTCCTTTAAAGCCCTTCATACCGGAGTAATACGACGCCAAACCGGCATCTCAGATGTATCGAGTAACCACCTGGTGCTGTGTTGGATGCGCACGAACCATTCCCTCCGGCAGAACTCTCACAGCAAGTGAGTTTTACACGAAACGGTGAGCCGAGAACCGCTTCCAATAACCTCACCGAGTTAGCGGTCCTGCAGATGTGCTGGTATCGGAAAGCTGATGACTCACACAGTAAACGGCCGCTGATTAAAAAAAGAGTCTTGCTCTGCGCCAAAGGGGAAGAAGTTCGGCGTTTGATATCCAGGCATTTTACGTGTGATGAAATCGGCCATCAGAGAGTAGCCGGAGAAGCTGCTGCGCTGTTGAAAGGCATCCTGCATCATCCGTGTAAACAGTCCTCCCGCGACGCCTGTCGAGTTTTCCCAAGATAGTTGATGATCCTGACACGCTGCCAGCAAGATTCCCGAAGCGCGAACCGCTGCAGAATTGCTCGCACCCGCGGCAGCTCGCTGTTGCGCGTCATACCACTCCCAATTTTGCTGGTACGCCCGTGCGGCTTGAGTGGAGCTGAGCGTCCGCGGCTGAAAGCCCAATGCCGGGCCGATGTTTTCCAGCTGCCCTGTTTCACTTAGTGCGCGAGCGGTTTCGCGTGCCGCCTGAAGAGCGCGGGACTTGCCGGCTTCGCCACCTGGTATTGCCTCAGGCAGCAGCGAACGCGTCGTTGAGTTTTCCACTCCTAACTCTCTCGCAAGCCCGCTAGCTGCCGCACGAACACGAGCGACGCTACCACTATGACAAGAATCGGAGATCACCAACAGACGCACGCCAGGCTTGAAGCGAGCCCACAACGAATACAAGTAATCGTCGAGCAGCATGCCGTTATAGAGGCACCAGGTTTCATCCTGGCGATCGGGTTCGTCCCCAGAGCGATCACGGACACTGGCACCGTGTCCGGCATAGGAAACAAAGAAAATGTCGCCGCTCTGCAAGTGTTCGGCGGCATGATAGATATAGCTGGTAACTTGTTCGATGGTAGCCTGAGAATTGTGTAACTCAGCACTTTTCTGGAAGCCCGCTTGGACTGCTATCTTGCGGTAGGCGATCGCATCGTTGATGCAGCCAGAGAGGCTGGAAATCCCCCCGGGGTACGCCGCAGGATTCGCTTCATTGATGCCAATGTGCAAAGACAGCGATTTTCGCGGCGTTTGAGCCCAAACTTCAGAATGCGACTCCGGCAGCATTGTCGACAATGCGCCCCCACTCCCCGCAGCCAGCACTTGACGACGATTAAGCATCTTCCCAAACCTATTTTGAACGTCGCTGCTGGAAACTTCTCATCCCTACATTCAATGCCGGCTCCCAGCCCGCTGTGATCCTAAGTTACAGCTGCCGAACCTCTTCCAATTGCTTCGACTGGTGGCTCAGGAATCACTTTCTGATGGTGGAAGCGGTTCAGACGGTGGAACAGATTCCGTCGGCGGTGTGGGTGAGGCCCCGGCATTGTCGGGCACGCTTGGCCAGGGGTCGACTCCCGTTGAAATGGGTGCTTCTGAGACCTCCCCACTACCACTGGGTGTCGGCTGGAAAACCTCAAAATCGGGTTCAAGCAAACGTGCTGTACGAACTAAAAGTGCATTGGCTTGCTCTTGTGCAATTGCCAG
Organism: uncultured Planctomycetaceae bacterium; assembly: GCA_937904535.1. Lineage (GTDB taxonomy): Bacteria > Planctomycetota > Planctomycetia > Pirellulales > Pirellulaceae > UBA6163. The sequence continues at coordinate 10,575 of CALELC010000106.1, read as the reverse complement.
ACGATCACGCGTCGCCGACCGCGCGGCATCGCGACTGCGAGTGTCGGCGTCGGTGTCCACATCCCGGCCGGCGATCGCCACCACAGCAGGGGCAAAGGCGGTAATCGCATCGCCGATCACGGCTGCTCCAGCAGGCGTCAGTCCATTGCCCCAGCGATAGCGGACCGAATGACCGATCCCATCGCGAGCCACCATTCGCCCACGCTGAGCCCCATAAGGTGGAAACTGAAAGCTTTGCGCGTGACAAACTTGTTCCGACCACCCGGTGCAAACGCAAGTGAAGATGACAACAGCAATGAATCGTTTACACAATGGATTCATAGGAGATGTCGATTCGTGGTGGTGAGGTTATGTATTTACGTCTAGGCAAGCTGATCGACCTGTGCCGGCTGTTGAAACGTGGCAGCTGACAATCCGGTGGGCAACCCAACAGCCTAATTGGGTGCTCCCGGATCTGCAACAAGAAACAGAACGATTTGTACCGAATCACCCGCGGAGGCTCGGCTGGTCGAAACCGCATCCGAATCCTCACACAGCGAAAAATCTTAGTGCTGGCGAAACGGTCATACCGGTTGTTCGCCCCGCTTTAAAATTGACGTAGTATTCGAGGAAAGTCGCCGAATTCAGAGTGAGTGCCACTGAATTCCCCCGCCAGAGGTTCCGCTATGCGACCGATCGCTACTGCACTCGTCTGCTCCGCAATTCTGATTCAGACTTGGGGGACAGCTTCAGCCGGCTGCCCCTCCTGCGGTTGTGAGTCCGCATGCAGGCACACGGACCGATCCGCAGGACATCGCCCCCTGATTCAGATCTTTGGGTGTTGCCATCACCATGGTTGCCACTGTTGCCGCGACGACAATCGTCGTTCCCGCGATGCAGAACCGAGCAGCATTGCTCGGTCGATACCCGTGGCGCCCTCAGGCCCGATTGTCGAGAGCTACCCGATGATGCGGGCTGTGCCAACGATGATGGCGATGCCCATGATGGTCGGCACGCCGGTTCGTGGCGTCTCGCTCGAGTCGCAGTCGCGCGACCTCTGCGACGATCGAAAGCAGCGTGATCGCCTAGACGATCTGGATGAACGTGTCGATGCACTCGACCTGCGCATGCAGACGCTGCAGCGCGCCGTCGAACTTCAAACGCGGATCCTTGAAGAGATCAAGGCTCAGGGCACGATTGGTAATCAGCCGATCCCCTCAAAGTCCACGCCAGAAGCTTCTTAAGCGTCAGGTTTCGTCAGGCCCGCAGAGTTGCCTGACCGGTTCCACCCCACCCTTGGGCGAACAACTGGACTCCTATAACGGTTGTTCCGATCTTCACCTTGCTGGCGCATTTTCTTTTGGCAATGGTTGGATGACTGTCATGCATATCCCCAGCCGAACACATTTGCGGGAGCTGGTAGCTCGCCTGCTGTTCGTCACTCTCGTGGCGGCACCGTGCGTCAGCTTTGGGCAAGCCTACGGCTACCGGGAACCGGTCGAGCCTTACTGCGATGAAGCACCGCGGCCAGGCTTCAGTGGCTGCCGCTGTGCGACTCCCTGCCAAGGCAACTGCCTACGCCCCTGTCCCGAACCACCGCCAGCGAAACCTCGCGACGTGGAGGTGCCGCGCCCGGCTCCCACTCCACCAGCACCTCAACCGGCGTTGCGTGAGACCGGCTATTACCAGGCGGGCCCGAGAACAGGAGCACTTGAGGGCGCGTCGTCGACCCTGGGCTTTCGAGGCGGCGCGATTACCTTGCCGCGTTTGCGGCTCGAGCTGCCGTCGTTGGAATTGCCTTCCTTCTTCCGCTCCAGCCATACGGCCAAGATGCGGATTGCGGAGAGCGAAGCCCCGTGGACTTCGACCGGGTATGAACGCGTCGCCTGGGCAACTGACGAGCCTCAGCAACGATCGGCGGAACCGACTGAGCCAGCCCCACGCGCTCGAACAACTGCGGATGATGAGTGCGAAGCGCTCAAAGCACGCTACGAGCAGAAAATTGCTGAACTCGACAAGCAGATTCTTGCTTGTGAACAAATGCGAAAAGATTTGGAGCGGACACTCAGCGCCCCGCGTTCCCTCGCACCAGTTCCTGCCCCGGTTTACGTCCCGCCGCAATGCCCGCCTCCGCACGCCATGCTGCCGGGTCAGCCGGCCGCCAACGCCAGTGTGCCAAACACACGAATGGCGCTGCCTCAGGAGCTTCCGGCTCCCTCAGCGGAACCTGCAACGGTGCCCGTCAGAACCAGCTCTCCGGAAGCGACCAGTCCCAATCAAGCCGCCGCTCCATGGAATCCCACAATGATTCCCGCCGGCCATCGTTATTCTCCCGAAGAGACTCGCCGCTTGCCACAGCGTTTACCGAGTCGCTGATGCGCCGGCGGCGGCAGTCGCACCCTCCTAAGTGAAGGTTGCTCCGATCGCTATCTCATACCCGCGACCAACACCGCCCGCCCTAACCGAATGAAATGAGAAGCTCATTCATCAGCCCCCGAGGAGCCAGAAGCGGCCGGCGTAGAGCCACAGCGGGATCGTGATGATACCGGCGAGGCCGGTTGCTAGGATCACGTGCAGGGCCGTCGTCGTGTCCTTGTCATACAGCCTGGCCAGCACAATCGGGAAAACCGCCGAGGGCATTGCGGCTTGCAAAACAATCACTTGCCGCACGTCGAGCGACAGCGGCACCAGCGTTGCCAGCCCCAACATCAGCACGGGCATCAGCAACAACCGGTAGCCGCAGGCAGCCAGCATGGTCGCTCCGGCGCTCCGCCACTGAGTCTGGCCGACGAAATCGATGATGATCGCGCCGCTGAGCACTAGCCCCAACGGAATGGTGCATTCGCCCAGCGCATGCGTCATCTGCAGCACCGGTGCAGGCACGTGCCCAGCAAGCCCAAGCTGCTTGACCACCACCGCAAAGGCGACAGCCAAGATCGGTGGGCTGAGCAGCGAGCGCCGCAAACTCGAGTCCTTGCCACCAGCGATTACCCACACGCCGACGCTCCACAGCGCGACGTCCACGCCGACGTTGTGCAGGATCAGGCTGATTTCCGCCTCGGGATAGAAGTACTGCGCCAGCGGCAGTGGGATATAACCGTAGTTGGCGATGCCGACGCTGAGTGCAAACGCCCGCTGTGCCGCATCAGTTCCTAGCCCAATCGCTGATCCCCAGCGGCGGGTGAGCCACAACGCCAGCAACAGCCCGCCGACGGTCGTCCCCCAGCCGATTGCTGGCGGCACCCAAGCAACCAACAGCGAATCAAATCGCGAGCCGGCGAGAATCCGGTCAATGAACAGCGCTGGCAGCAACACGTTGGCGGTCAGCCGCGCCAGCGAGACGTCGGACTCGCGGGTCAACCAGTCGCGGCGACGAGCAAAGGCTCCTACTCCCATCACCAAGAAAACTCCCATGACTCGCGAGAAGATGGGAAGGAGGTCGGCCATAGTGAGCGAGGGCGAGGAGTTCAGAAAAAAGACAGAGGCACTCAAGCGGCACTATCGCAGAACACCTCTGTCGGTGATATCGGTCCTGGCGGGCTGCCGGGGAATCGTTGTAAAACGTGTAGCCCGAGAGCCTTCACCGCCGTTTCGCCGCCCAGCCCTGTAGAGATTGCCATGCCCGCCACTGATGTCCCGGTCGACAAGAGCGAAAGCCGGGTGCGGGAAATGTTTCGCCAGGTCGCCCCGCGTTACGACGCGATGAACCACCTGCTGTCGCTGAACATCGATCGATACTGGCGACAGCGTGCGGTCAAGGCACTCCGCCTGATCGATCGTGCTCCGGTGCTCGATGTCTGCACCGGGACCGGTGACCTGGCCTTAGCCATTCGGCGCTCCATCGATCACGCGATTCCCGTCGTCGGCTCCGACTTTTGCGGAGCGATGCTGCAAATCGCGCGGCAAAAGCAGACCGCGCAGTCCGGTTCGTATCGCTCACCGGTCCAGTTCGTCGAAGCCGATTCGCAGCACCTGCCGTTTCCGTCGGACACCTTTCAAGCGGTCACCGTGGCGTTTGGACTGCGAAACGTGACCGACACCGACCGCGGGCTCGCGGAAATGACGCGAGTCTGCAAGCCGGGCGGTCAGGTGATGGTGCTGGAGTTTTCCAATCCGACCGTCTTCGGTTTTCGCCAGGTCTACCAGCTGTACTTTGAACACGTGCTACCGCGGATCGGGCAGATGTTTGCCCGCAATGACAAGGACGCTTATCGCTACCTGCAAAAGTCTGTCGGGCAATTTCCGCAGGGACAGGCACTGGCCGACCGGATGCAGGCTGCAGGACTGATCCAAACCGAGTTTCGTCCGCTGACCTTTGGCGTGGCCACGATCTACACCGGGATCAAACCACACGCAGGGGAAGCCAAATCACAATGACCGCTCCGCAACCGGCCGCGGGTTCACCACCTGTGGTTCTGGCGATCACCGGCGCTAGCGGCACGCTCTACGCCGTGCGACTGCTGCGAGCACTGTTGGCCGCTGACCGCCAGGTGCATTTGACGATCAGCCCGTCGGGAGCCGCGGTGATCCAGCAGGAACTCGGCGTGGAAATATCGCTCAGCCAGTTTGCGGCGGTTCCGCTGCTCAGTCATCAGCCGGCCTGGTCGACGCGGCCGCCGAGCGAGCCGAGCGCCACGGAACTTTCGCGGTTGCACTACCACCACTATCAAGACTTTATGACCCCGATTGCCAGTGGCTCGTTTTTGACTGCTGGAATGGTGATTTGCCCGTGCAGCGGTTCGACACTCGCGGGCATCGCACACGCGTCCTCGAGCAACCTGATTCAGCGAGCGGCCGAGGTGCATTTGAAGGAACGTCGCAAACTTATCGTCGTCCCGCGCGAGACCCCGCTGTCGACGCTGGCGCTCGAGAACATGCACCGCTTGAGCTTGGCTGGCGGAGTGGTGTTGCCTGCAATGCCGGGCTGGTATCACGGCGCCCAGTCGCTCGACGACCTGGTCGACTTCATCGTTGCCCGCATCCTCGATCAACTCGGGATCGACAATCGGCTCATCTCCCGCTGGGGCGAAGCCCTGACACAACGGAGCGACGATTCAGTTGGCACGGACCAATCGAGTTTGGAGGAACTGACGTAATGGCAGCGGCGGCTGATCAGCGACATCCGCTGGGAAAACTCGGACACCTGTTGGGCCTGATTCGGTTCTCGCACACGATCTTTGCGTTGCCGTTCGCAGCGCTGGCGACGGTGATGGCGATCACGGCTCCGTTATCTGGCGATGGCATTTCGGGGGATCAGCGGGTTTCGCTGAAGTTGACTCAGGTGCTCGGAATTCTGCTGTGCATGGTGTTTGCACGCAGCGCCGCGATGGCGTTCAATCGTCTGGTCGATGCAGAGTTCGATGCGGCAAACCCGCGTACGGCGGGACGCCACATTCCCGCTGGCATCCTGGGACGCGGCGAAGTCTGGGTGTTCACGCTGTTGTGCGGACTCGGTTTCATCGGCTCAACCCTGTTGTTTTTGCCCAACCGGGTGCCGCTGTACGCCGCGGGGCCAGTGCTGCTGTTCTTGTGCGGCTACAGCTTGGCCAAACGCTTTACGGCCGCCGCTCACCTCTGGCTTGGCGTTGCACTAGCGCTCTCGCCGCTGTGTGTGTGGTTGGCGCTACGCGGTTGGGTGTCGACAAGCGATTTGATCGCGCCCCTGATCCTCAGCGCTGCGGTTGCGGCTTGGGTGACCGGCTTTGACATCATCTACGCCTGTCAGGATGCCGCGTTCGATGCGGCTGCCGGCTTGAACAGTGTGCCAGCACGGTTAGGCGTCGCCGGGGCGCTGCGGTTAGCTGCGGCAATCCATCTGTTGATGTTGGTGATTTTGGCGTCGTTACCGTTTGCGGCTCCGCAGCTTGGGCTGGGAATCCTGTATGGCGTTGGCTTGGTCATCGTCGCATCGCTGTTGGCCTATGAGCACTGGTTGGTCTCCCCCGACGACTTGCAGCGGGTCAACGTCGCCTTTTTCAATGTCAACGCGGCGGTTAGCCTGATTCTGTTGATCGCTGGCGGCCTGGATTGCTATTGGCTGTAAAGCTCGGTTCGACCTTGAGACTGTTTACCCCTGAAGATCCAAGAATGATTGCCACAGAAGTCCATGCAAGGTTTCGAGAGATCCGCAATAAAGTGGAGGCGGGTGAGCGTCTGACGCTGGACGACGGGCTGCTGCTGTATGACCCACAGGTGCCGCTGCAGGAAGTCGGTGAACTCGCCAATCTCGTCCGCGAGCGACTCAACGGCAACGTCGGCTACTACAACATCAACACCCACCTCAACCCGACAAACGTCTGCGTCTATCGCTGCCGGTTCTGCGCCTTCCGTAGCGACTTGCGTGACCCCAAAGGGTACGCGATGAGCGACGAGCAGATCATCGCCCGCGGGCATGAAGCGGTCGAAAACGGTTGCACCGAAATGCACATCGTCGGCGGCCTGCACCACCAGCGTCCTTACACCTGGTACCGCGGCATCATCTCGTCACTGCACGAACAGTTCCCACAGATCCACCTCAAAGCCTGGACCGGGGTCGAGATCAATTGGTTCGAGTTCCAGACGAAGCAGAGCACGCGTTGGGTGCTCGAGGACATGCGCGAGGCAGGACTGGGAAGCTTGCCCGGCGGCGGAGCGGAGATCTTTCACCAAGAAGTCCGGGACCAATTGTGCGAGCACAAAGCCAATACGCACGCCTGGCTGAATATTCACCGCACCGCGCACCAAGTCGGCCTGCGGTCCAACTGCACGATGCTCTATGGACACATTGAGCAAGCCTACCACCGCATCGACCACCTGATTCGGCTGCGTGACTTGCAGGACCAAACCGGCGGATTTCAGGTCTTCATCCCGCTGGCATTTCACCCCGAAAACACTCAGCTCAGCGGCATCCGCAAGCCTTCGGCGCTGATGGACTTGCGAACGATGGCGGTCAGCCGCTTGATGCTCGATAATATCCAGCACATCAAGGCCTACTGGATCATGCTCGGCATCGGCACCGCGCAAACCGCCCTCAGCTACGGAGCCGACGATCTGGACGGCACCGTTCGGCATGAATTGATCTACCACGACGCCGGCGCGACCACGCCGGAATGCCTGACCGTCGATCAGATTCGCGAGTTGATCGTCGAAGCGGGACGCGAGCCGGTTGAACGCGACACGCTGTACCACCGAGTGATTCGCGACCCGAACGATTTCCGTCGCTGGGAAGTCGGCGAACCGGTTGCCAGCGGACGCTAGTCGGGCCTGGGCAATCAAGGCCGACGGCCTCATATTGTGCTAATCACCGGTGGCGTGGGGACGATTCCGGTCCCTTAACGCTGACCTCACCCGACTTACACGCTGTGGAGTTTCATGATGTTGCGATTGAACCTGTTCCTGGTCGCCTCGCTGCTCGCCGTGCCGGCCTTGGCACAGCCCGGTGCCGGCCGAAGCTCGGCCAACGCCGAAGTCACGCACAAAGTGTTCTTCGATGTTTCCATCGGCGGTGAACCGGCGGGCCGGATCGTGATGGGGCTGTTCGGACAAGATGTGCCGAAGACCGCCGAGAATTTCCGCGCGCTGGCAACCGGCGAGAAAGGGCAGGGGCGTTCAGGTCGTCCGCTGGCGTACGAAGGCAGCTACTTTCACCGCGTGATCCCGAACTTCATGCTCCAGGGCGGCGACTTTACCCGCGGTGATGGCACGGGCGGAGAAAGCATCTACGGCGAGAAGTTCGCCGATGAGAACTTCAAGTTCCGTCACGACGTCCCCGGCCTGCTGAGCATGGCCAACGCTGGGCCCAATACCAACGGCTCGCAGTTCTTCATCACCACGGTCAAAACCGACTGGCTCGATGGCCGCCACGTGGTGTTTGGTCGAGTGCTCGAAGGGATGGACGTGGTGAAGAAGATCGAAGCTCAGGGCTCGCCCAGCGGCCGCACGCGCTTGCCGATCAAGATCACCAAGTCCGGCGAGTTGAAAGACGAAGCGGCCCCCGCTCCGGCGAACTAGCACCAGCGATGCAATGGCCAGGCAGACCCGGACAGCGTCTGCCGGCCAATCAGCATTTGGGGTTGCAAATCTGAGAAACATTGCGACCAGCGGATCGCCCCGCTAGGATGGCGTCGACCACCCTGCAACTCGATCAATGAGGTGGCACCCATTTTGATTGCGGCCCGTGTTTCCGTTGCCCACAACCAGAGGGATTCTGTAGACGATCATGAGCGATTCGACGATTATGAACGATTCACCCAGTGACGCACAAAGCAGCTCATTGTCTGCCGCCGTGACAGCGATCGACGAGCAATTGTCGCACTTGTGGATGGTCAGGACGTTCATCAAGCACAGCGACGAAGCTCAGGAAGATGAAGACCTGCGAGACATCGCCCGTGACCTCTACGACTACATCTTGGCCGTCGCCCCCGCCAAGCTGGCCGAAGACGACGAAGCCTACTTGAAGATGGCGCAGAAGAAGTTTTCCAAGCTGCGGAAGGCCGCTGAACTTTACGACGAGATTCAGGCCGACGTCAGTAGCCACACGAACTTCGAAATGGCCAACAAGTCGCTCCAACTGGTCGTCCGCCAAATCGAATCGATTCTGCAGTCGACCCAGTCGCGCTGAACCCATCACTGCGATACAGAAATCGGCCGCAAATCCGTTGCGGCTGCCTCACCCCCGTATCGCTCGGCACGCGACCGCCCCTGACGGAGTAAATGTCCTGGCCGAGCGGACGGCCTGAGGGGTCTCAGCGGCAATGCCGGTTGAGCAGCTTTCCCCATCGAAATCTGGCCATTTCTAGCCACTAGGTCGGTTTTTTTGCTTGAATTCCGCTCTGGGTTTCTATAGTGCTGATGACCTGCGGCATTTTGTCAATTCCGCGGGAACCAGGCGGCCCAAGCCTGCGTACCAGGAGTCAGAAAGGTTGGCGAAGGCAGTCGGCTCCCTGCCGCGCACGCGCTGGACGCTTCGCCGACCGACGATTGACACAAGCGAACTGGCGGTTGATTGAAAAGGGGAATACCGATGGCTCGAAAAGACAGCATTGAGAAGCTGCGCAAGGTTCTGGTTGCTCGGCGCGACGCGTTGGCCCGCGCGATTAAGGGCGACCTGAGCCTGTTGAGAGATATGCATGGTCAGACGACGGGCGATGTGCTCGATTCGGCGGCCGACACCGTTCAGGATGAGATCAACAGCCGTCTGCTGGAGGTCGAAAGCGATGAACTGCGGGCGATCGACGCTGCGATCGAACGAATGAACGACGGCAGCTACGGGATTTGCCAGGATTGTGGCAAATCGATCCCGCTGCGTCGCCTCCAAGCGGTGCCCTATGTGGTCGACTGCATCGATTGCCGGCGGGCAGCCGAAAAACGCAGTGAAGCGGGTCCCAGCGGTTGGAAAGATTCGATCGGCAACTACGGATATTACGCCTCCTGAGGTCCGGCCGCGTTCCGGATCGTTGATGAGCGTTGGGCAGGCTCTCCCGACGCACCCTTTCCCTGATCCCCTTTTTCGCTTGTCAAGCGACGGCAGCCTGCTGCCGTCGCTTTTTTTGTCGTTCGCGTCCATGAAACGACGTGTCGCTCGGAACGCACGCATTGCTCAGATTAGCCGAGTCGAGCGGGCTGTGGGGGCCAAGGCTAGCCGATGCTGTGCTAGCAAATTGATGACTGCTGCGATGCCGATGCGTAGGATGAGAAGCCACCGCTTCGCACCTCCCCCACGAGTATTGGCTGATGCACCAATTGCCTATCACCGATCCCCGGGATCGTCACCTGCCTGCTGCAAACGCGTTGACCAGCTCTGGCCGCTGGGGCTGGGCCTGCTGTCTGTTCTGCGCGGCTCTGCTGAGCACCCCGGCGGCAGCGCAGGACGCGGGTTCGGCGTATCAAAGCCGGCGGATCGCGGAGGGAGATCTGGCGTTATCTCGTGAATCATTGACTGTCCCCGCACCGGGCCTCGCTGTTCCCGCCCCATCCGGTCAGTCAGCGGGCATTCCTGATTTCGGCTTGCTCGATACCGACCACGAACGGCGGCAACTGTATGCCGAACTGGCCGAAGACTACGCCGTGATCGATCGGCTTGAGAATCTAGTCAAGCGTGTGGCGCGACTGGTCAAGCCGAGCGTGATCCACATCGAAGCGCGAAAGATCGAGAAAAACCGTGGTCGCACCGAGGCGTTCGACGAGGCTGGCGCCGGCGTCGTCGTGTCGCTCAATGGCCAAAACTGGGTACTGACCAATCGCCATGTGATCGTCGGAGCAGAGCCGTCTGAAATCTTGATTCGCACCAGCGATGGCCAGCAACTGCGTCCCAGCCGAGTGATCGCTGATGCCAGCACAGACGTTGCGGTGATGAAGGTTGACTCGCCGTTGCCCCCCGCTCAAATCGGCAGCAGCCAAAAAGTCGAAGTCGGTGACTTCGTGCTCGCCGTCGGTAGTCCGTTCGGACTGAGTCACAGCGTTACCTTCGGGATCGTCAGCGCTCAGGGGCGCCGCGACCTCACCCTCGGTAGTGAACGGATCGAGTTGCAAGACTTTTTCCAAACCGACGCTGCGATTAATCCAGGCAACAGCGGCGGCCCGCTGCTAAACCTGCGGGGGGAAGTGATTGCGATTAAC
>CALELC010000105.1 GCA_937904535.1 uncultured Planctomycetaceae bacterium | reverse complement strand
GTCGTTGCAGCAAACGGCACTACGAGAGACCGAGGAAGAGACGGGGATTGCCGCCGCCGCCATTGAGCTCGACCCGGATTTTCAGTTCTCACTCAGTTATCCCGTACGTTACCGCGACCAAGGCGACCAGGTTTTTCAAAAAACCGTCCACTACTTCTTGGGATATGTCGAGAAAACCTGGGATGTAGCTTGCACGGAGCACCTCGGTGCCGAATGGTTTCGCTGGAATCCGCCGCATGCGATCCAGGCGCAGACGATCGATCCACTGCTGGCTGCCGTCCACGCTCACCTGACTGCCACTCGTCCTTAAGAGCCGAACCAACCGGACACCCCGATGCCGTTGCTTCACGCGTTTGACTTTTTGACCAAAACGCCCGAGCCGCTCCCCCCGGTCGTGATCGCCGCAGGCAACGACAGTACCCTCCGGGGCTGGGTCGTGCTCAGCCTGAGTCAGAATGCAGACACGAGCATGCTCGATGGCGATACCGCCCGCTGGATCGACCTGAAGGATGAATTGTCGACAGCCTCGCTGTTCTCCGCCGGTGAACGACAAACGGTGGTCGTCCGCAACGGCGATGGGCTGGTGAAGGATCACCGTGCAGAGCTCGAACAGCACGCCGCGTCGCCCGGCGACGCGAGTCGGCTGATCCTGGAGCTCGAACAATTGGCAAGCAATACTCGGTTGTACAAAGCGGTCGAAAAGGACCATCTGCTGATCCAGTGTTCGGCGCCGACAACCGCCTCGGGCAAAGCCACCGACACGACGAAGATCCGCAAGTTCCTCGTCGGGCACTTGGCCCCGAAGTATCAGACCAAGCTTACCGACGGCGCCGCCAGTGCTCTTATTGAACTGGTCGGCGACAACATCGGCATGCTGGACTGCGAAATCGCCAAATTAGCAGTGCATCTGGAGGTCAATGACACGATCACCGAAACGTTGGTCCGTGACGTCGTTGCCGGCTGGATCGGCAAAACGATGTGGGAGATCAATGATGCGGCTGCCAGCGGCAATGCGGCTGAAGCGCTGCGGCATCTCGACAAGCTGTTGAGCGGCGGCCAAGCCCCGCAGGCGCTCCTGCCGCAGCTCTCCTGGGCGCTGCGCCGGCTGGGAATGGCAACGGCCGTGGTCGATGAAATGGAAGCCAGCGGGCGCCGCGGTTCACCGCAGGAAGGGCTGCGGGCCAGCGGTTTCCGCGGTTCTCCTAACGACCTGAAAAAAGCCGAATCACAGATGAAACAAATCGGCCGCGATCGCGCTCGGCAATTGTTGCCCTGGCTGTTGGAGGCCGACCTCAAGCTCAAAGGCAGCCATAGCTCTCCACCGCGCGATCGCTGGGTACTCGAAGAACTCGTGTGCAAGCTCGCCAAGCGGTGAGCCGTAGCGTCACATTGACACACCTGACGCCACGCGGCGTTTTTGGCAAAATCGCGTTATCGCTGCACGCGTCCCGACTGGTCGCCCGCGGTGAGCGCCTCGATCTCTGCCCGGGTCGAATAGTTGAAGTCACCATCGATTGAATGCGAAAGACAAAACGCAGCCGAGGCGAAGGCAATCGCACGTTGAGGACGGGCCAGTTCCGGCGTGGTCAGGGCAAACAGCAGGGCCGCGGTGAAGGCATCACCCGTACCGATCCGATCGACCATCTGGCTCACCAGGTAGGGTGCCAATACGCCGTCGGCTTGCGGTGCGACAGCGACCTCGCCCGACTCCCGCTCATACAGCATCCCGCCCAAGCTTTGGGTTGAGGCGGATTGCGATTGACGGATCGTCGAAGCGATCCGCGCAAGCCGCGGGTAGCGTGCAGCGAGTCGACCGGCTGCAGCGGCAAACCGAGTTGCCGGATGATCGTCCGCCGCCGGCGATGGCTGCTGCTCACCCAACAGCTCTTCAATTTCGTCGCTGCCTGCAACAAACAGATCGACCGAGGGCAGCAATTCACGGATCGTCTGGATCGCCAGTTGTCGCGGCGGCAGAGCCGGATCCCAGCGCCACAGCTTGGCACGGTAGTTCAAATCGCACAGCACCCGCACACCACGCCGAGTTGCTTCCGCCACCGCCTGTTGTGTGACCTGTGCGGCATTGGCTGAAAGCGCCGGGGTGATCCCAGAGATCACCAACCAATCGGCGTCCCGGAAGATCGCCTCCCAGTCATAGGCATCTGCGGCGAGCACGGCGACCGACGCACCTTCGCGGTCGTAAATCACCTGACTGGGCCGCTGATTTACACCGGCTTCCAGAAAGTAGAGCCCCAGGCGTCCCTCGTCGGTGCGGACGATGTGGCTTGTATCGATACCGACGCTCCGCAGACTGGCGATACACGCAGCGGCCAACGCGTGCCGCGGCAGCGCAGTCACAAACGCCGCATGGCCGCCAAGATGGGCAATCGACATCGCCACGGATGCTTCCGCACCGGCAAACAGCACGTCCATAGATCCCGGCATACACTGAACAAAGCGACGAAATCCTGGCGACGAAAACCTCGCCATGATCTCACCAAAGGCAACGATGCGGCTCACTGGGCTTGCTCCTTCGCGGCGGCGCGGAGGCTTTCCACCAGCCGCATTGCAGCGGTGGCATTGTCCGTGATCTCCCGCCAACGCCCCTGCTGAATCAGCGGCCGTGGCGCGATCCACGAGCCACCGACAGCCTGGATCAGCGGTTCCTCCAAATAGGTCTGCGCGTTCGCCAGGTCGATTCCACCCAGCGGAATGAAGCGTACTCCGAGGTGAGCAAACGGTGCGGCAATGCTCCGCAAGTAAGTCAGGCCTCCACACGGTTCACAGGGGAAAAACTTCAGCAGCGTGCAGCCGCTTTGCACCGCCAATTCGATATCGGTCGGGGTGCAGACTCCGGGTGCGAATGACAGGCCGGCCAGCCGCGCGGCATCGACGGTTTGCGGGTTCATCCCAGGAGCCACGCCAAATGCGGCCCCTGCCTGAACGACCTGCTCAACTTGCTGAGTCGTGAGGATGGTCCCAACCCCGACCAGCATCTCGGGCACAGCCGCACGAATCTGCTGGACACATTCAAGTGCTACGGGCGTCCGCAGCGTCAACTCGATCGCCCGCACGCCGCCCGCTGCCAGTGACTCGGCGACCGGCACGGCATCACGGAGTTGATCGATCACGAGCACGGCGACAACGCCGAGCTCCGCGATCTCGGTGGCTAGTTGCGGTGAAAACGCAGGTTGACCTTCAGCGTCATCCATGGGTCGGACTCTCGAGGAACAGCGGGATAGGCACGGAGTGGTTGGCGACCGAGTCTGCACCCCGGCGCTGGCTTCGACAAGCCCACAACCGGCACGTGTGCAAACCAACGCTTACGGGCTAGTAGACCGAGCGGGCGGAACGACTAAACTGACCGGCTTGCCGCCCCCAACGGCTCCCGCCTCCTACCCTCACAAGGACGCTCATCGATGCGATTGTCCCTCCTGTTATTACTGAGCTGGTTGATTCCGGGTACGGCGGCAGCCCAGTCCTCCACCTTTGACATCGTTATCTATGGTGGCACCTCCGGCGGAGTAGCCGCTGCGGTGCAGGCCAAACGGATGGGCAAATCAGTGGTGCTGATCGAACCCAGCCAACGCGTCGGCGGTCTGACCACCGGCGGACTCGGCCAAACCGATATCGGCAACAAGTCGGTGATCGGTGGGATCGCGCGGGAGTTCTATCAAGCAATTCGCAAGCACTATGAGAACGACGCCGCATGGAAGTGGCAGACACGCGAACAATACCAAGACAGCGGGCAAACGCGAACGGCCACAGGCGAAGACGCCATGTGGACGTTCGAGCCCAGCGTGGCACTGCAGATCTATCAAGACTGGATTGAGAACTATGAGATTCCTGTCGTCTATGGTGAGCGGCTCAATCGGGAATCGGGAGTCCAACGGATGGGAAAGGCAATCCGCTCAATCTCGATGGAATCCGGAAAAACGTTCACGGGCAAGGTCTTTCTAGATGCCACTTATGAAGGCGATCTGATGGCAGCCGCTGGCGTGGCCTACACCGTCGGTCGCGAAGCGAATGCCCAGTACGGCGAGACGCTCAACGGCGTGCAGACCTCGATGGCCGTTTATCACCAATTCGTCCGCGGAGTCGATCCATACGTTATCGCTGGCGATCCCAGCAGCGGGCTGCTGCCGTTCATCGAGTCCGAGGCGCCGCCGCAGGATGGCTCCGGTGACCACCGCGTGCAAGCCTACTGCTACCGCATGTGCTTGACCGACCATGAACAAAATCGCATCCCGTTTCACAAACCCGAGGGCTACGACGAAAGCTGGTATGAACTGCTGTTGAGAAACTACGAGGCAGGTGAGAAAGGTTTCCCGTGGATCAATTCGTCAATGCCCAATCGAAAAACCGACACCAACAACCGATTAGGTTTTTCAACGGATTTCGTTGGTCAGAATTACGAATACCCCGAAGCCAGCTATGAGCGTCGCCAACAGATTGCGGCCCAACATCGACTGTATCAACAAGGTCTGATGTGGACGCTCGCCTATCACCCACGCATGCCGGAGCATATCCGTCGCGAAGTTTCACGCTGGGGGATGTGCAAAGATGAGTTTATTGAAGGCAAGGGTTGGCAAGATCAACTTTATATCCGCGAAGCCCGGCGGATGATCAGCGACTATGTAATGACTCAGCACCACTGCCAGGGGCGCGAAGAGGCGTCCGATGCCGTCGGCATGGCTGCTTACACGATGGATTCTCACCACGTGCAGCGGCATGTGGATGCCGACGGATTTGTCCGCAACGAGGGCGACGTCCAAGTCGGTGGATTTTCGCCGTACCCGATCAGTTACCGTTCGATCGTCCCCGCAGCAAACCAGTGCGACAATTTGCTGGTGCCGATCTGTTTATCGGCCAGTCACATTGCGTTCGGCTCGATCCGCATGGAACCGGTGTTTATGGTGCTCGGTCAATCGGCCGCCACAGCAGCTGCACTCGCCATCGACGGAGAAGTTGCCGTTCAGGACGTTGATTACGACACGCTGAAGCAGCGGTTGCTGGAGGACAAACAGGTCCTAGCCTGGACCGGCCCCAAACGCTCAGGAGCCACGGGCGGCGTGGTCCCGAGCAGTTTGCCTGGCATCGTCATCGATGATTCCCAAGCCGTATTGACCGGGTTCGCCCAAGGCGGCGCCGTTGTCGGCCCCTTTGTTGGCGGCGGATATCGGCACGATGGGGACACCGACAAAGGTGAGCAGCGCGCGGTGTTTCCCATTCAAGTGGAAACCAGCGGAAAGTATGAAGTGCGCGTCGCTTACAGCGCTCATGCGAATCGAGCGAGCAATGTTCCGATCACGATTCGACATGCCGATGGCGAAACCGGCCTGAAACTCAATCAGCGCCAACCGGGTAGTATCGATCGCCTGCTGCAACCGATCGGTAGGTTCCGCTTCGAGTCTGGCCAAATGTACAATGTCGAGATTTCCAATAGTCAAACCGACGGCCATGTGATGGTCGACGCCGTGCAGTTAGTGGCCGAGGAATAGCTTGGTCCGAGACGTCCAAGAGATCGCGCCTCGTTTTCACACCCGAAATAGGATGAGCAGCATGCGGCTTGTGCGTCGGATCGATTTGACGAACGGTTTTGTCAGGCAGCGTGCAAGCTGCAAAAGGCTCGCGGCCTGTGTGCTCGGGTCGCTGGTCTTGGCGATCGGTACGGGTGCCCAAAGTCCGGCCCAAACAGTGCTTGGGCCCGAGGCAACGGCCCCCCTGGAGGCAACCGGCGACCTGGCATCGGACATGGTCGACGGAATCGACCGGTTTCTGCTGCAGCAAATCGAAGAAACTGGACGTCGTCGCGAGGCACGTTGGGTACTCGACACGACTTCGCCCGCTGCCCTGCAGCAAGCTCTCCTACCTCATCGCAAGCAACTTGCGTCAGCACTCGGCGTTCGTGACGAGCGAGTGTCTTTTGCGGCTCCCGAGGTGCTCACTCAAGCCGGGCACTCGCCCGTCATCGCGTCGACGGAGGCGTTTGAGATCGTCGCTGTTCGCTGGCCGGTACTCGCGGAGCCAGCACCTCAAGTCGCAGACTTAACTTCGGTCTGGGGAGAAGGCCTGTTGCTCGTACCGCGAGGTGAGCATCGGGCGGACGTGATTGTGATACCTGATGCAGATCACCTGCCTGAACAACTCTGCGGGCTCGCCGAGGGGTTACCGCCGGGTTCACAAGTCGCTCGGCGTTTGGCTCAGGCTGGCTGCCGGGTCTTCGTCCCCACGCTGATCAGTCGGCACCAGGAGAAACGCCGCGGCCGAGCCAATCTGACGAACCGTGAATATCTCCATCGCTCGGCCTTCATTCTCGGACGAACGCTAGCCGGTTACGAGGTGCAATCGACCTTGAGTCTCGTGGACTGGTTGAGCAGCACGGATCCAACCCGACCGATCGGCATTTTCGGCTATGGCGAAGGCGGCATGCTAGCGCTATTCGCCGGAGGGCTTGACACGCGGATCGACGTCGTCGGCGTGAGTGGATTTTTCGGACCACGACACGCAAGCTGGCAGGAGCCGATGGACCGCAATTTCGCGGGTCTGTTGCCACACTTTGACGCAGCAGAATTGGCGCTGTTGCTTGCTGGGCGGCGTCTGGTGGTCGAATCGGCCCGCGGTCCCGAATTGACACTACCAGGCGAAGGTGGCGCGCCGGCGGTGCTGATTTCGCCAGCGGCCAGCGCAGCCCAGCAGCAACTGGAGTCGGCCGCGAAACGGCTCGCTGCGATGAGTGACGCGCAAACCGATTTCATTTTCATAAACTCCAGTGACGGCCAGTTCGGGGCAGACGAAACGCTCTCGCAGTTGCTCAGCGGACTGGGCGGCAGTTTTGAACTCCTCGCCGCCAAGGATCTGCCGGAGTTGCAGCGAAATCCTGCCGCGGCGGCGGTGGATCCGTCGGAACGTCAACAGCGACTGCTGCAGCAAATCGACCGGCACAATCAAGCGTTGCTGCAGGAGAGCCACTTTGTCCGTGAGCAATTTTTGTCGCGGCTCGATACCCGCTCGCTCGAAGCGTTCACTCAGTCTCAAGAGCCCTACCGTACAACGTTCCGCGACCAGATCATCGGCCAATTTGACCAGCCGCTGTTACCGCCTGCCGCTCGCTCTCGGCAATCCTGGGAAACGCCCCACTGGACCGGACACGAAGTGCAATTGGATGTGTTTCCCGATGTATTTGCCTATGGCGTGCTGCTGATTCCCAAGAATCTAAAACCGGGTGAGCAGCGTCCGGTGGTTGTCTGTCAACACGGACTCGAGGGTCGCCCGACGGACACGTTTCTAAATGACCACCGGGCCTACCATGATTTCGCGGCCAAACTCTGCGAACGCGGCTTGATCGTCTTCGCACCACAAAATCCCTATTTGTTTGAAGATCGCTTTCGCACTCTCCAGCGCAAGGCACAACCACTGGGGAAAACATTGTTTTCGGTGATCGTGCCACAGCATCAGCAAATCCTTAACTGGCTCAAGACCCAGTCCTTCGTCGATCCGCAGCGGATCGCCTTCTATGGCTTGAGCTATGGCGGTAAGTCCGCGATGCGAATCCCGGCATTGGTGACCGACTATTGCCTGTCGATCTGCTCCGCCGACTTCAATGAATGGGTACTCAAGAACGCCAGTACTCGACATGCATTTAGTTACATCTGGACCGGTGAATATGAGATTTTTGAATGGGATCTTGGCAATACCTTTAATTATGCGGAGATGGCTGCACTGATCTGCCCTCGCCCATTCATGGTCGAGCGCGGGCATTTCGATGCCGTGGGCGAAGATCACTGGGTCGCTTTCGAATACGCCAAGGTCAGAAACTTATACGCTGCCAAGCTAGGCATCGGTGAACGGACGGAGATTGAGTGGTTCGTCGGCCCTCATACGATCAACGGGCAAGCATCGTTTGCCTTCCTGCATCGTCACTTGAACTGGCCAGAACCGATTGGCGAGATTCCTGCGTCCAAGTGAGGTCGACGACGAGTTCGCGGAGCATGCTTTAAGGATTTCCCAAGCGTCTGATGATGGAAGATTTACGAGCAACGATCGATGACATTTACCGCCGTGAATCGCGACGCGTGTTCGCCACGTTGGTACGTTTGATCGGCGATTTCGATCTGGCCGAGGAAGCGATGCATGAGGCGTTTGCTGCGGCGATGCAAGGCTGGCCCAGCGATGGTCTGCCTGCCAATCCACGCGCCTGGCTCGTTTCGACAGCCCGTTTTAAAGCGATCGACGTGATCCGTCGCCGAACTCGCTTTGATGCGTCGGCGGAGGAACTCGCGCGACGATACGGCAGTTGGACCGTCGATGAGCCGCTCGATGAACAGGCGATCAAGGACGACCAATTGCGGCTGATCTTCACCTGTTGCCACCCAGCGTTATCGCCGCAGGCCCAGGTCGCGCTCACGCTGCGTGAGGTCTGCGGACTGACAACCGAAGAAATCGCCAGTGCCTTCTTGGCATCACCGACGACCATCGCTCAGCGAATCGTCCGCGGCAAGGCTAAAATCCGCGATGCCGGTATTCCCTATCAGGTGCCTTCACAGCAGGACATACCTGAACGCTTGAACTCGGTGCTCGCCGTCGTTTATCTGGTGTTTAACGAGGGCTATTTCGCCACCTCTGGCGAATCGTTGACCCGGCAGAACCTCTGCGCCGAAGCAATCCGCTTGGGCCGCCTGCTGCTGGAACTGCTTCCGGACGCCGAAGTCAGCGGCCTGCTTGCGCTGATGTTGCTCTCGGACTCGCGCCGCGCTGCACGCGGTACAGCGGCTGGAGATGTGGTGTTGTTAGAAGATCAGGACCGCTCGCTGTGGAATCGGGATCAGATCGAGGAAGGCACGCGGCTGGTTGAAGCAGCGCTGGCTTCACGCCGCTTCGGCAGCTACACGATTCAAGCAGCGATTTCTGCAGTGCATGCCGAAGCGGCCACAGCGGCCGAAACCGATTGGCCGCAGATCGTCGCCCTCTATGATGCACTCCTGCGGATAAGTCCTTCGCCGGTGGTCGAGCTCAATCGTGCCGTCGCCGTCGCGATGCGAGACGGCTATGAGGCCGGCCTTCCCCTGATCGATTCGCTGTTAGAGCGCGGTGAACTTGCGGATTATCCGCTCGCACATGCGGCACAGGCCGACCTTCTGCGTCGGCTTGGTCGAATCGATGAGGCCAGCGCTGCGTACCAACGAGCGATCGCCATCACCAAACAGGAACCCCAGCGGCGATTCTTGACCAAACGGCTATGCGAACTCCGCTGAGCCGCGAACTTCTCGACTGGTTTTCTTTTTTTGTGGTCGCTGTTGTCGAAAGTCGCGAATCGCCGGCGACTACTGAGTGAGTCCTTCGGCTCAATTCCTTCCAATATCTCAATCGCCGAGTGGAGAAGTCATGAAGTACATGTTATTGGTTTACGGAGCTGAAGACGCCTGGACACCAGAGGAGCGTCAGCGCTGCATGGAGGATTCAACGGCCTTATGCCACGAGCTCCAGACCAAAGGACAGTTTTTGGGAGCGTCACCACTGCATTCCGTAACCACGGCAACGAGCATCAGCCGACGCGACGGAAAACGGATGATCACGGATGGCCCCTTCGCCGAGACCGTCGAGCAGCTCGGGGGCTACTTCTTGATCGATGTCGCGAATCTCGATGAGGCCATTGCCATTGCGGATCGCATTCCAGGTGGGAAAAAGGGAACGATCGAGATCCGGCCAATTTTGGAGTTGGATTTACCACTCCCCAGTCCACCCGTCTCGGCGGCCAGTAATGGCACTGAGACCGAAACTCCGGTTGCTGATGAAGTGCCCGGGTGAGACGGTCTTGCCAGCCCGTCGGCGCTACGGTTGCTCCCCTCGAATGCGGAGCAGCGGACGACTGAACCCGATGCGAGGACCGGCCGTACTTGGCAGTGAGTCAGTCGCCCAGTGGATGCGACGGAACGCCGTTTGCATCCCTATGGGCATCTGATCACTACTGGTCGATCGAAGCTTCATGCCTCGCAAGGAAAGATCATGCTTGTTCAAGTAAAGACGGACAATAACATCCAAGGTAGCGCGGGACTCTCGGAACACGTTGAGTCGGTGGTCAAAGACATCCTCGGCTGGATCGGTCAGCGACTGACGCGTGTGGAAGTCTACTTGGCCGACGAGAACAGCGCGCAGAAGCAGACAGAACTCGACAAGCGTTGCACAATGGAAGCGCGACTGGCTGGCCTTCAACCTATCACCGTGCACCACCTCGGTTCAACGATTGACCAATCGATCTACGGCGCAGCGGAAAAGCTCGAGGAAACGTTGAAGCGCACCCTCGGCCGATTGGAAGATCCCAAAGGACGCACGTCGTTCGCCGGCGAACAGGTCTAACCGACCAACCCGAACGAGTCGAGATGTTCGCCACGGAACCGTGAGCGAGCATCTCGCATGCACCCGAGCAGAGATTGTTGCGTCAGTGGCGACCGTTTGGCCTCACCACATCTCGATGGGCCAGCGCCACTGACGGTGCCGCGAATATCTTCTGCAACGACTCTTCTTCAATCCCTATAAGTCCTTGCTCACGGGAAACTCCCATTGCGACTTGCCAGGTGTTGCAACAGGGACCGGGTGTTGCCACAGGAACCGCGACCGCTTGGCCAACAGTAAGGCACTGCCATCAGCTGAAAGAATTGACCGGGCTAGCTGCGTGAGTTACGGTAAAACGGTCGCCGATCGGGCCCACCGATCCGCGCGCCCCTCACCTCCCGCCCCCCGGTCTCGCCATGGCTTCGCTTCCGGCTCGCTGGCCTTATTCCCAGCTTTTCCTGGCAGCCAGTGCTGCGATCGCAGCCGCATGGCCGTGTTCGAATCTTTTCGCAGGTGCGTCTGACGATCTGTATGTCAAAGGCGTAAAACCGCTGCTAGCGGATAAATGCATCAGTTGTCATGGTCCACTCGATCAGCAAGCTGGGCTCCGGCTCGACGCTGGCGAGCTCATTCACCGCGGTGGTGATTCGGGAAAAGTTATCGATTCAGTTGCTCCCGATCAAAGTCTGCTGCTTGCAAGGGTCTGCAGTACCGATGCCGATGAGCGGATGCCGCCGGTCGATGAAGGCACACCGTTGACCGATGAAGAGATCGATTTGCTCAGACGCTGGCTCACCGCTGGCGCCTCTCACCCCAGCGACGAGTTCTTTCTCAGCGAACCCAAAGATCACTGGGCATTTCAACCCATCAGGCGTCCCGGCATTCCGGTTTTCCCCCAGGATTCAGCCGATCCGAATCGCGACGACTTGAATCCGATCGATGCGTATCTGCATGCGCAACGTTCTGAGGCCGGGATTGGAAAAGTCGGTCGGGCGGACGATGAAACGCTGCTCAGGCGATTGACGCTCGGGCTCACCGGTTTGCCTCCGACGCCCCAGCAGCGGCACGCATTTCTGAGTGATCTTGCCAATCCACCTTCATCTCCTCAGGTGCTGATGAAGTTTGTCGATTCGCTGCTGGCCGATCCGGCACACGCGGAGCGTTGGGCGCGGCACTGGATGGATATCTGGCGATACAGCGACTGGGACGGCTACCAGAATGAGCTGCGTGGCAGCCAGCGCCATATCTGGCATTGGCGTGACTGGATCATTGAGTCGCTTGCCAGTGATAAACCTTATACCGATATGATCACGCAGATGCTGGCTGCCGATGAGGTATTGCCGCTGGATGAGGATGCGTTGCGGGCAACCGGATACTTAGCGAGGAACTATCACAACTCCAATCGCAACATTTGGCTCGACGCAACGGTCGAACACACCGCCAAAGCCTTCATCGGTTTGACGATCGATTGCGCGAAATGCCACGATCATAAATATGATCCAATCTCACAAGAGGAGTATTATCAGTTTCGGGCGATTTTTGAGCCGCATCGAACACGTACCGATCTGGTCGCCGGTCAACCAGATCGAATGGTCGACGGAATTCCGCGAGTGTTCGATCAGGATCTCGATGCGAAAACTGAGTTCCTAATTGCGGGAGATGAAAAACGTCTCGATCCGTCGCGTCCGATTAAACCCCAGCCGCCACAGATCGTCGGGCTGCCGTTTTCGATCGAACCGGTTCCTCTGCCACTGCTCGCGCGGATTCCGCAGCTCAAGCCCGAAATCCAACAAACATTGGTGGCGGCAGCCGAGCGCCAGGTCGCTGAAGCCGAAGCAGCGTTTAGCCAGGCACAATCGTCAGGCGACGAGTCAGCCATCGAACTCGCACAATCCAAGTTGAATGTGGCTCGCGCCGCGCAGGTTTCGCTGGTCGCCAGATTCGCTGCGGATGCCGCTAAGTACGACGGCGAGGAGGAACGCTTACCGCAGCTGGCTGCTGAGGCCGCACGCTTGCAGAAGGCTCACGCACTCGCGACCAGCGAAATGGAGCTGATCACCAAGCGGCAAGCGCTGGCTACGGAGAATGCACGCGATGATGATGACGCGGAAGCCAAGCAGAAGCGGGTCACAGCGGCAACCGAAGCCTTGACAAAAGCAGAACAGCAACGCGACGCAGCCGCCGCAGCGTTGGCGATGCCAGGGGAGCAGTACGATGCCGCGGTGGAAGTCCATCCGGAAGTCAGCAGCGGGCGGCGAGCAGCCCTTGCGCGCTGGATTACCGACCAGCGCAACCCGCTGACGGCGCGCGTGGCCGTGAACCACGTCTGGATGCGGCACTTTGGACGCCCCTTGGTCACCAATGTATTTGACTTCGGACTGCGCTCCCCGCGCCCGCGGCAACAGGAACTGCTCGACTACCTCGCTGCGGAACTGATCGAAAGCGGCTGGCGGCTCAAGCATTTGCACCGCCTGATCGTCACCTCAGACGCCTACGCTATGGCCTCCCATGCCGCCCCCGATGTCGAAACGCAATGTCGAGCGATCGACCCTAACAACGAACTGTACTGGCGATTCGAACCGATGCGGCTCGAAGGCGAAGCGATTCGCGACAGTCTACTTGCGGTGGCCGAAGAACTGGATCGCGATCTTGGCGGCAGCGACATCGATCACCAGCAAGGTGAACAGGTCCATCGCCGCAGCCTCTATTTCCGCCATGCTTACGAAAAGCAGATGACGATGCTGACAACCTTTGATGCAGCCAGCCCCAACGAGTGCTATCGACGAGATACCAGCGTCATTCCTCAGCAGGCGCTTGTGTTAGCCAATTCAGAACTGTCACGAAAACTCTCGCAGCGGTTGGCAGAGAAAATTACGGCGGCTCTGGACGAATCATTGGCGGACGACGAGGCGAATCGGCGGTTCATCTCGCTCGCATTTCAGCGCATCCTCGGCCGCTCCCCCAGTGCAGCCGAGATTGGCTTATGTGAGCAGTTTTTCGCATCTCAGCCGCCCACTGATACGCCCGAGGCGACGGCGGGTGCTGAGCCCGAACAGCGCCTGGACGAAGTGCGGGCTAGCTTGGTGCACGTGCTGATCAATCACAACGACTTTGTCACCATCCGCTAGATCTTCGCGATCGACGCGGGCAGACATCCAGTATCCCAGCCAGAGAGTCACTTCGATGACCACCCCTCAGCATCGCCGTTCGTTCTTATTTGATATGGGATTAGGATTTGGCGGTGTCGCTGCTGCGTCCCTGTTGGCTCAGGACGCCCGCAGCAGCGATGCACCAGCAGTGGCCGGATTGCCCGCCAAAGCGAAAAGTGTGATCTGGCTATTTATGATCGGGGGCACCAGCCATATGGAGTCCTTCGATCCGAAGCCAGCGCTCAACAAGTACGCTGGTAAGACGATCGAAGAGACGCCTCATAAGGATGTACTGGAATCACCGCTCCTCAAGAATGAGCGCGTCGTCGCATTTGATCCCAACAACGGTTTCATCCGCACCGAAATCTTTCCGATGCAGGTGGGTTACTCGAAGTGCGGCGAGTCAGGTCTTGAGATTAGTGACTGGTGGCCCCACTTGGGTCGCTGCGCCGATGATCTCTGTCTCATTCGCAGCATGTGGACCGAGGACAGTAACCACGGAGCTCAATTGCAGTTTCACACGGGGCGCCATCGGGTGGATGGGTTCTTTCCCACCATCGGCTCGTGGGCCAATTACGGTCTGGGCTCCCTGAACGACAACTTGCCTAAATTCGTTGTCATGGGCAGTCCGCTAGCGGACTGCTGCGGCGGGATGGAAGCTCACCGCGCAAACTATTTGGGACCTCAGTACGATGGGGTACCGCTGAGCGTTGATCCGTCCAACCCGTTGCCGTATGCC
>CALELC010000104.1 GCA_937904535.1 uncultured Planctomycetaceae bacterium | reverse complement strand
TGGTTCGCGTGGTCAAAGGGGCGAACCTTGAAATGGAGCGGGTGGAATCATCGATCAGCGGTTTTCCGCAGGCTCCTTACACGACCAAAGTCGAGACGGACGCGAATTACAAACGGATGCTACGCCTACTGCTCGACGCGAAGGTGGCGCAGTCGGTTCGGGTCGGAGTCGCTTCGCACAATCTGTTCGACATCGCGTTGGCCTACCTGTGGGCTCAGCGTGCCGGGGTGCTCGACTCGGTGCAGTTCGAAATGCTCGAAGGGATGGCGAATCACCAGCGGCGGGCGCTGAGCGAATTGTCGCCAGAGATGTTGCTGTACGCCCCCGCCTGCCGCCGCGAAGATTTTCTGCACGCAATCGGCTACCTCATCCGCCGACTTGATGAAAACACCGGCCCAGCGAACTTCCTTCGGCACACCTATCGCTTGCGACGCGGCAGCGAGGATTGGAACCAGCTCGTAGCCGACTTCCGCCGCGCTTTTGAGTTGATGGATACCGTCTCGTCCGCGCCGCGGCGGACGCAAGACCGCACCGCACCGCCGCCCCAGCCCACGGTGGCAGAGCACTGGCACGACTACGTCAATGAGCCCGATACCGACTGGGCGCTGCCGCACAACGTCCAGTGGGCGGAACAGATTGTGGAGCAGTGGCAAAACCGCTGCGGCGAAGCGGCTACCGTGATCAATCCTGCGGCCGGGCAGTCGGCAGAACTGACCGGTCAATCATTCGATCCGTCGCGGCCCGGCATCGTCGTCAGCCGCTTTCATCCGGCGGACCAAGCCGATGTCGACCGCGCGGTTGCGATAGCCGTTGCGGACGCATCCGGTTGGCGGGAACTGAGCTTTGACGAACGGCATGCCCGGCTCCGCGCAGCAGCCCAGGGGATGCGAGTTCGCCGCGGCGAACTGATCGGTGCCGCGATCGCCGAAGGCGGCAAGACCGTCATGGAAGCCGATCCCGAAGTCAGCGAAGCGATCGACTTCACCGAGTTCTACCCGCTGAGCGTCAAGCGGTTCTTCGATCCGCAAGACGCTGCGTCCGACGGCGTCACGCCCCGCGGCCGCGGGGTGGTTGTCGTGGTCAGCCCATGGAACTTTCCAATCGCGATCCCCTGCGGCGGCATCGCGGCAGCGCTCGCGGCGGGCAACAACGTGATCCTCAAGCCATCGCTGGACACGCCGCTGGTCGCTTGGATGATCTGCCAATGCTTTTGGGATGCCGGCGTACCGGCCGATGCCTTGCAATTCCTGCCGTGTGCCACGACCGAGATCGCTCAGCAGTTGGTCAGCCACGACCAGGTCGATGCGGTGGTCCTGACCGGCGGCACCGAAACCGCACGCGCGATCCTGCGGAGCAAACGCGAGATCGAACTGATCGCCGAGACCGGCGGCAAGAACACGACGATTGTCACCGCCTTGGCCGACCGCGACCAAGCGATCAAGCATGTCGTCCACTCCGCCTTTGGACATGCCGGACAAAAGTGCAGCGCGACATCGCTGTTGCTGCTGCAGCGTGAACTGTACGACGATGAGCGGTTTCGCCAGACGCTCTCCGACGCCGTGCAAAGCTTGCGAGTTGGGTCAGCTTGGGATCTCTCCAATCGCGTCGGTCCGTTGATCCGACCACCCCGCGGCCCGCTGCAACGGAGCCTGGAAACACTGGAGCCAGGCGAATCGTGGTTGGTCAAACCCCAGCTGCTGGAGGACAATCCTCAGCTCTACTCCCCCGGTGTGAAGTGGGGCGTCTCACCACACAGCTTTACGCATCTGAACGAACTGTTTGGCCCGGTGCTCGGTGTGATTCCCTTCGACCATCTCGACGAAGCGATCGAAATCGCCAACGCCACCAACTATGGCCTGACCAGTGGCCTGCAAACGCTCGACGATCGCGAACAGCAGCGGTGGCGCGAATCGATCCGCGCCGGCAATCTGTACATCAATCGCGGCACCACCGGAGCAATCGTATTGCGTCAGCCGTTTGGCGGTATGGGGCAAAGCTCCTATGGACCGGGCCTCAAGGCCGGTGGTCCGAACTATGTCGTGCCGCTGATGGAGTTTAGTGAGCAGTTAACTACGGCCAGCGACGATGCTGAAAAACTCGAACTGCCCGACCTGACGGAGTTGCCTGAACCGCTCGAGGAACTGTTGCGAGCGGCAGGCGATCTGGTGCGGGATGGACAGCTCGAGGCCAGCGGCTGGAACCGATTGAGCCGCGCCGTCGCTTCAATCGCCGCAGCCGCTGCGTCGGAGTTCAACACGGAACACGATCACGTGCGGCTGATTGGCCAGGACAACATTCGCAGTTATCTGGCTGTCCCTCACCTCCGGGTGCGACTGGCCGCTGACGACGATCCGGTCGATTTGTTGATCACCGCCGCTGCAGCCGTCGCAGTCGACTGCCGCGCCGTGTTCTCGTGTCGACCGGGCGAGTGCGAGCGGTTGCTCGGGCTCCTCGACGCAGCCACCAGTGCCTGGGCGGGCCGGATCGAAATGGTCGAAGAGTCCGACGAAGAACTTGCTGCAGCGATTCGCGGTGGGGCGGTCGACCGCGTACGGCTACTGAGTTCGCGAGCCGAGCCAGCGGTGATCAACAGCGCCTGCATCGAGCGGTTTGTACCCTGCATTCGCCGCTCAGTAGTCGCCAGCGGCTGGGTCGAACCGCTGTGGTACCTGCAAGAACAGAGTCTGTCCTACGACTACCATCGCTACGGCAACCTCGGCCGCCGCGCCGACGAACCTCGCCGCCCCCTGCCAAACTAGGCCGCCACGGCCCATCCAATCTCCCGATCCCATCTCCTCCGGCTCGGCAGGGGAGAAACGCCGGTATGAGGTGTCCGAGCAGCCCGTTGCGATCAGACTCTACAGCTGGCAGGCACAATCTCCGCTTTATCCCTGCTCACGGTGTTAGATCGCACATTACAACGCTCTAGCATCCTGATCAGTCTCGATCAGGGTTCGCTACAGAGCTTCACTCCTCATGATGAAGATTGCGTTAGCTTTGCGATCCTGTAGCTGCAAACGATAGAAAACCCGCTAATGATGCGGTAACCTGACGCCCAGAAAAGCCGATGTCATCGGCTCCCGCCTCCCTATCCCACCCCTTGAGA
>CALELC010000103.1 GCA_937904535.1 uncultured Planctomycetaceae bacterium | reverse complement strand
ATCATTTAAGTCGTTGAAGTAAGGGGGCAAGCCAAAGGGGCTCGCACTCCGCATTCTGGGGATGTCTTCAGCAGCAGGGCGGCGCGAACCTTGTGTCCTAGGATGCTTCGGATGCGTCACGCTTGAGGGGCACCTCGCCGAGGAACGCAGGGCGTGCTGGATGGAACGGCGTGGCTACTCCATAATGCCCGGCGACCAACCTACGGTATGCGGTCCGCGCACGCCCATCGCTGGGTGCTGAACATGCCATCCAAGCCGGGAGATGCACGTGTCACCCAAGTGTTGCGGCCCTCGGTAACCTACGGTTCCGGACTCCGAAGGAACGGGATCAGCGTTTCTTTTCGTTAATTCTCGGCGATCCACGCCTATCCTCTCAGCACCCTCGAAACGGCCCGCAAAGAATCAGTTTATGGAACCGACGCGTCTTGGGGTGCTGGATCGAATCGAACGGCGAGCACGTCGGCGCCGTAACCGCCGCTCGCGTCGGCGGCAGGTGCGGTGGGCGGTGTCGCTGTTGACACTGGTCGGCCTGGCGTGCGGGTATGTGGTTCTGACCGCGGCGTGGCAGGCAGCGAATGAACCTTGGATCGGGTTTTCCGATCTGCTGATTCCGCGGACGATGGACGCGCTGATCCTCTTTTGGTTCTTCTTCATCGGTGCGTCGATCGGCAGTTTCCTCAACGTGGTCGCCTGGCGGATGCCACGTGGGATGAGCATCAATGGCCGTTCCCATTGTCCGAGCTGCGCCAACAGGCTGTCGTGGCGCGACAATGTACCGGTGGTGGGATGGATCGTGCTCGGTGGCCGCTGCCGCTGGTGTGCGCTGCCGATTTCACCGCGCTATCCGATCGTCGAAGCAGCGGTGGGGCTATGCGTGTTGTTAGTTGCGCTGCGAACTTACCAGAGCGACGGCGCCAACTTGCCGTTCGGGCCGCCGCAACAGGGACGTCCCGGCGTGTTGTGGATGCCGCAGTTTTCGCTGCAGACCATCGGCCTGATCCTGTATCAGATTGTCGCTGTGACAGCCCTGTGGGCGCTGGCGCTGGTTCGCTTTGATGGCGTACGGATTCCGCGGAACCTGGCCATCTGGTGCTGGGGACTGGTCAGTGTTCCGATGATGGCTGTCCCTTATCTGGCCGTCGTGCCCTGGACGGTGGACTCGGATGCAGGTTGGCGTGCGTCGGGAGATTACCTCAATGCAGTGCTGCGTGTGGTGACGTCACTGGCGATGGCGGGACTGATGGGAAGGATGTTGGCGCGGTATCTCTGTCCGACCGCCGATCCAAAACTCGATCCACTGGGTGAGGGCACCGCGCGGCTGCTCGACCTGATCTTGCTGCTGGCGGTGGCGACGATTCCGGTGGGCTGGCAAGCGGGACTGGCGGTGGCTGTGCTGGCCGTGACGATTGCCGCTGGGGTATCGCTTTTGATGGGTCGCCGCACGGACGATGGGCTGGCAAAGTTCGCTGTCGCCCTACCGATTGCCCTGAGTATCCAGCTGGCGTTCTGGAAGTTCTTGCACGATCTGCCGTGGTGGCCGAGCGTCAATACGACGGCGGCAGTCACGCTGATGTGGGGAGCGGGATTGTTGGTGTTGCCGCGGCTGCTGGTCAGCGCACCTCTTCGTACAGCGACTGAGCCCGTTGGAGATCCAGTGGAACCGGATTGAACGTGCCGGTCCACTGCTTGAGGGCGTCCTCGCACAGTTGCTCGATCGTTTCGCCATTGATCTGCAGTTCGGCGAGCGATGTTGCTAGCCCGGCTTGACGGAGCCACGACTCGATCAGTTCGGCTAGCCGTTCCGGAGCTTGCGATGGATCGGTGACCGGTTCAACTTCCGAAAGTAGTTCCGCATACCACGAAGGATGAACGCGGCCATTCATGCGGATCACAGCGGGCAGCATCAGCCCAACCGCCTGCCCGTGGGCGACATCGTGTCGTGCGGTCAAAGGATTTGCGGTGGCGTGAGCGGCGCCGAGCATCGAAGTTTCGATCGCAAGTCCCGCAAAACATGCCCCGAGTTGCATCTGCGAACGACCTTCCAGATCGTTCGGATCGCGCAGTACCGCAGGAAAGCCGCTTGCCAGCCAGCCAAATGCTCGCCGGGCGTAGGTCAGCGACACCGGGTTACGTCGAGTGGTGACGTAGCTTTCGATCGCGTGTGAGAGCGCATCGATGCCGGTCAGCGCGGTCACGCGGGGCGGCTGGGTGAGCGTCAATTGTGGATCCAGCAGTGCGATCCGGCAGGCAGCTCGCGGATCGCCACAAGCCATTTTGACATGGGTCTCGGCGTCGCTAATCAACGCGAATGATTGCGATTCGCTGCCCGTACCGGCCGTTGTCGGGACCGCGATCATCGGCAACAAGTCAGCGGTTGCCTTGCCAACGCCGTGGTAGTCGTGCATCGAGCCGCCACAGCTGTAGACGAAGTTGATGCCCTTGCAGCAATCGAGGCTGCTGCCGCCGCCGAGCCCGATCAACAGATCGGGACGAAACTCGCGGGCGACCGCCACGCCGCGATCAACCATCGCCGTCGTCGGGTTTTCGCCGAAGTCGTGGAACGATGCGACTTCTAAGCCTGCCGCTCGCAAGCAGGCGGCGCCGTGCTCGAAGTGACCTGCCTCGACAACCCCGCCGTCGGAAACCACCAGCACGCGGCGACCACCAAGTTCGGCTGCTAACGTTCCCAACTGATCGATTGCACCGCTGCCAAAAATGATCCGAGTACGCAACTGAAAATCAAACGGTTCCATGGCAGTTTCGGCAGGTCAGCGGTGGGAGGGGCAGGCGGGAGTGGAGGCGAGGATGCCACCGAACGTCAGACGTCGATCTCTTCGGCCTCCTCGGCGCGATCCATGATAAAGCGAAACCGGGCCGAGGCGTCACGCCCCATCAGGTCGCTGATCACGCGATCGGTTTCCAGAAAATCATCGATCTCCACCCGTACGAGGCGGCGGGTCTTCGGGTTGAGCGTCGTGTTCCAAAGAACCTGCGGCATCATCTCGCCCAAGCCTTTGAACCGCGTGATGTCGGCCTTCGCCTTGCCGCCGTGTTCTTTCAGAATCCGCTCGCGGTCGGCTTCGTCCGCCGCCCAGTAGGTCTCTTTACCGATGTCGATCCGGTACAGCGGCGGCAAAGCAATGAACAGGTGCCCGGCCGTGATCAGCGGCTGCAAGTGACGATAGAAAAACGTTAGCAGCAGCGTGGTGATGTGATGGCCGTCCGAGTCGGCATCGGCCAGCAGGATGATCCGCTGATAACGCAGGTTGGCGAGGTTAAAGGCAGGCCCGATGCCGCAGCCCATCGCGGTGATCAGGTCTTCGATCTCTTTGTTTTCCAGCAGCTTCTTCAGCGGCACGTTTTCGGTGTTCAGCACCTTCCCACGCAGCGGCAAGATCGCTTGAAAATTACGATCCCGGCCCTGCTTGGCACTGCCACCGGCCGAGTCACCCTCGACGATGAACAGTTCCGAGTTACCACGGCCGCCGGACAAACAGTCGCTCAGCTTCCCTGGCAGAGCGGTTCGTTTGGCGCCCCCTTTTCGTGAAATCGCTTCGGACGCCGCCCGCGAGGCTTCGCGGGCGCGAGCCGCCGCGATGATCCGGGCGACGATCTGGTCGCCGACAGAACGGTTGTTGTTGAGCCACTGTTCAAGCAGCGGGCGCAGCGCCGATTCAACCGATGACTGGGCCTCGGGGTTGTTCAGTCGATCTTTGGTTTGACCCTGGAACTGGGGTTCAGAAATGAAGATCGAGACGATCCCCAGCACCCCTTCACGAATGTCTTCGTGGGTGATTTTTACGCCGCGGGGCGTGAGGTTATGGGTTTCAATGTAGTTGCGAACGGCTTTGGTCAGGCCGCTGCGGAAGCCATTTTCATGGGTGCCCCCATCGCCGGTGGGAATCCCGTTGACGTAGCTGCGAACGTGCTCGTCGGTCGATTCCGACCACAGCAAGGCAACCTCGATCCGCTCGTTGTCGTCTTTGCGAAAGGAAAACGGGGTGTCATGAATCGGTCGCGCCTGACGTGCCTGAACAACCTTCGTCAAATAGTCGACGATCCCCTGCTCATGCAGGAAGGTTTCGTTTGTCCCCTTGGTTTCGTCGGTGAAGGTAACCTTCAGCCCGCGATGCAAGAAGCTGGCGACTTCGAGCCGGTTGCGGATGATGTCTGCATCGAACTCGGTCTTCGGGAAGATCGTGGGGTCGGGAGTAAACGTGATCGAAGTGCCGCTGCCACGGATTGCCCCAGGCAATTTCTTAAGCGGCTTGGTGACGATCCCTTTGGAAAACTCCATCTGGTACTGCGCGCCGTCGCGGCGGACCGTGGCGATCAGTTCCTTGGACAACGCGTTGACGACCGAGGCACCGACGCCGTGCAATCCGCCAGCGGTTTTGTAGTTGTTGCCGTCGAACTTGCCGCCGGCGTGCAAGATCGTCAGCACCATTTCCAGCGCTGGCTTTTTCGTTTTAGGGTGCTTGTCGATGGGGATCCCGCGACCGTTGTCCGTCACGGTGATCGTGTGACCGTCCTTGTGCAGCGTGACTTTGATCTCCGAGGCATGGCCGTTCATCGCCTCATCGACGCTGTTGTCGACGATTTCCCAGACCAAGTGATGCAGCCCGGCGCTGCCGACACCGCCGATGTACATCCCTGGCCGCTTGCGGACCGGCTCCAGGCCCTCCAACGCCGTGATGTCTTTGGCGCTATATTCTTTCGCTGCGATGCTCATGTACTCGATTATGAATGGACAGGGGTTGCGGCTACGCGTCGTCAGCGTCCAGAGGCGGCGGTGCGCCGGCCGGCAGGGTGACGATTTCGGCGATGCGGCCGTTCTTTTGGATTTCGATACCCCGTCCGCCGCGGCCCGTGGTGCGGTATTTCGCAGTTGAAATCGTCTTCTTCGCTCCGCGGTTGGTCATCACCACCATCAGATCGCGATCGCCGGTCGAGGGTTTAAAGCCCAGCAGGTGATCGCCCGGGGCCAAGCGAATCAGCGTCACGCCTTTCCCGGGACCGGATAAGTAATTGACCTCTTCGGCAGGACAGATAATCGCGCGGCAGGCTTGAGTGACACCGATGATCGTTTCCGAGCCGTTGATCGCATACACGCCGACCACCGACGCGTCGGCAGCTGGCTTGGCATACCGTCGGCCGCTGCGGGTCGACACTTCTGTATAGGGTTGCAGGCTGAAGCGGTGGGCAAACCCATTGCTCGTCGCCGCAATCGCATGGATCGGCGGGCAGTCGTCGGGCTTGTCGGGATTCTCCTTGACGTCGCCGAGCAACCTCGGGTCGCATGACATCGCGGTTACGATCCGCTCGCCGTCTTTGAGTTTGAACAGCTTTTGAATCGGCTCACCAAACCCGGTCGAAGCGGGAATGTCGATCATCCGCGCCGTGTAACAGACTCCCAGTGACGAGAAAAACGCGATCGTCGACCGCGTCGATCCGGCGACGCAGGTGAGCACCGAATCGCCTTGGCGCAAACGGCTCTTGCTTGGGTCGGTGATCTGCTTTTGCCGTTTGATCCAACCGTCGGTGGTGATCATCACGTGGCAATCTTCGGCGACGATGAAGTCTTCTTCAGCGTACTCAAGCTCGTCAGCGGTCGTTTCGATCTTGGTTTGCCGGCGCGCCGCGGGGGTGTTGCCGAAGGTCGCGATGAGTTCCTCGATTTCTTCGCGAATGATCTTCCAGC
>CALELC010000102.1 GCA_937904535.1 uncultured Planctomycetaceae bacterium | reverse complement strand
CGACGCTGCGGTGACCGCAGCGTCGCAGGCCTTTGGCAACTGGTCACGACGACTTGCCAACGATCGGGCTGCCCAATTGCGCCGCTGGTTCGACTTCATCATTGCGCACCAGGAAGATCTGGCGAAGCTCCTGACGATGGAGCAAGGCAAGCCGATTAGCGAAGCACGAACCGAGATTCAGTATGCGGCGTCTTTCGTCGAGTTTTATGCCGAGGAAGCGCGGCGGATTCACGGCGAGATGCTGCCCTCCCATCGCCACGACGCGCGGGTGCTGGTGATGCGGCAGCCGATCGGCGTGTGCGCGGCGATCACTCCGTGGAACTTTCCGGCGGCGATGATCACCCGTAAGTGCGCTCCGGCCCTGGCAGCCGGCTGCACCGTGGTGCTCAAGCCCGCTCCGGAGACGCCGCTGACGGCACTGGCGCTGGCGGAACTGGCTCAGCGGGCGGAATTGCCCCGAGGCGTCCTCAATGTCGTGACAGGCGACGCAGTGGCGATCGGCGGAAAATGGTGCGATGATCCGCGGGTTCGCTTCCTCGGCTTCACCGGCTCCACGGAGGTCGGTAAGCAACTGATGCGGCAGGCTGCGGCGACGGTCAAAAAGGTGGCACTGGAACTCGGCGGCAACGCCCCGTTCATCGTGTTTGCAGATGCTGATTTAGAGGCAGCGGTTGAGGGAGCGATTGCGGCCAAGTTCCGCAACATGGGGCAGACCTGCATTTGTGCCAACCGGTTGTTCGTACATGATTCGATTCACGACGCCTTTGTTCAGCGACTGGCCAAGCGCGTGGGGCAATTGACGGTCGGTAACGGCCTCGACGAGCAAACGACACAAGGGCCGCTGATCACGCCGGAGGCGGTTGAAAAGGTGCAGTCGCTCCTGCAAGACGCGGTCGCCAGCGGTGCGGAAATTGTCACCGGCGGGCGGCCTCACCGACTCGGCCGGACGTTCTTTGAGCCGACGGTGCTCACGCAGGTCAGCGGTGCGATGGAAATCACCCGCCAAGAGATCTTCGGCCCCGTGGCCCCAGTCACCCGGTTCAGCAGCGAAGCTGAAGTGATCGCGATGGCTAACGACACCATCTATGGCTTGGCAGCCTATTTTTACGGACGCGATTTGGGGCAGGCGTTTCGCGTGGCAGAGCAGCTCGAGTACGGAATGGTCGGAATCAATTCCACGGCGCTGGGCGCAGCGACGGTGCCCTTCGGCGGCGTGAAACAATCGGGCATCGGCCGTGAAGGCTCGCACCACGGCATCGACGAGTACTTGGAGTCCAAATACGTCCTGGTCGGCGGCTTGTAACCACGGTTTCCCAACCGTCGCCTAAATCTGTTGATCGAGCGACCACGGGATCGGAACCGGACGCTGCGGGTCGCTGGTTCGCAGCGTCGGAACCGCGTGCTCGATCCGCGCCAGCACCGCTCGTTGGCGGAGCGTATCGAGGTTCAGCCAACCGACGAGCCTGCCGCTGCGATCGATGACGGCGAACTCCCGCTGCTGGGGCCGACTCAGCTGAAACAGCGCTTCGAGTTCTTGATCCACATCCAGAACGTCCGCCTGCGGATCGGCTAAATCGATCGCGGTCAGCTCCCAGTCAGGCAGCACGGCACTGGGGTTAGGAGCTGAGAAGATACGACTGCCGAAGCGTTTGCCCGGGGCAGACCAAGCTGGCGAATCGCTGCG
>CALELC010000101.1 GCA_937904535.1 uncultured Planctomycetaceae bacterium | reverse complement strand
ATTTGGCTTCCACTAAACTGGTGGTTGCCGACCACCACATCAAAACTAAACAGGGAACCGGCTTGAGCGACGGAGCCGCCGCTCACCAGTACCCCAAGTCCTACTAGCACCAAACCACGCACGACGGCGTTCATCTCAAGCAGCCTTAACGTTTGACCTACAAGAATTGGCAGACGCGAACCGAGTCGCGTTGCTAGAAGAATCGCTCAAAAGGTCGAGCACCGAAAGGTCCGCAAAACCTTTGGTAAAGCAACCAAAAGTACTTCCCACTCGGTTGGCGCAGGGCGGCTTCTCCTGCGGTCTGCCAGCGCGATTTTGGGATGGCGGACTTTAACGCCTAGCGGTCACTCGTAGGCGTGGCCGGGCACCTAGCTCTCGCCACCCTGAGCGAGGACAGTTGGGCTTAGAAACCGCTTTCGAGCGCCAGCAGGCGAAAAAATAATGAGAAAATTTTTGTAATTTTTTTCGGGCTGCAGCTGTTGTGATTCAGCTGCTAGCTAGCCGTTTGGGTGGGGTGTTAGATCGATGGCTACAGAGTCCGACTGAGCAGGCACTCCCTACAGTGCTAGTGATTTTCCATTAGCGGCTGGCTTTGGAGCAAACAGCGGTCGATACTGAGTTCTTGGATACCCTTGGCTCTCTGGACTTTGCTACAATTGCAACACCCCACCTTGGTCCTTCCTTACGCAAGTTTCCGCCGCGGATGAGTCGGCCATGTTTCGCTCGGCAAAATCTCTGATTTCCATTGGCTGTGTCCTGACCGCCATCGCTGGATTGGTAGTCACGCCTGTTCGGGCGGCCGCTGAAGAACCGTTACCGATCGGCAAGCTCTACGAGCAGAAATGTGCCTCTTGTCATGGTGCCGATGGCCAAGGCGTTACGGGAGTCTATGAATCCGCCTTGGCGGGGACGCGGTCGGTCGAAGAGCTGGCGGGGCTGATCGAGCGGACGATGCCCGAGGACGACCCTGACGACTGCGTCGGGGCTGAGGCGGTCGCCATGGCTCAGTACATTTACGACACGTTCTATTCCGCTGAAGCACGCCAGCGGTTGGGGATCGAAGCTCCGCTGCGTCTGGAGCTGATGCGGCTTACTGTGCCGCAGTTTCGTAACTCTGTTGCTGACCTGCTTGCGCACTTCACTCCCGGGCCGGCCGAGACGCGGGCACGCTTGGCTGCGGTCGAGTCGGAGCGTCGCCGCCCACGCGGTGGAGGACGACGTGGTCCCGCTGAAGTGGTTGCCAAGCCGATCGAGGCGGGGATCCGTGGGCTGTACTACGGCTCCGAAGGGATGAATAAGGCCAACCAGTTGGCGCTGGAGCGAGTCGACGAGCAAATCGATTTTGACTTTCAAGCGGCGGCTCCGGTCGAAGGCGTGCCGGCCGAGCAGTTTGCGATCGTGTGGGAAGGGGCGCTGAGCGTGCCGGAGACCGGCGAGTACCAGTTCCGGGTCGCCACTCCCAATGGGGCCCGGCTGTATGTGAACTACGATCCGGCCCCCGGCATTGGCAAACTACGTGACGACAGCGGCACCAAAGGGCAAACAGCGCTGATCGACGCCTGGGTCAGCTCTGGCAGTTTGCGGGAAGAATCCGCACGGCTCTTTTTGCTCGGTGGCCGGAAGTATCCGATTCGCCTCGAATTCTTCAAATACAAAGAGCCGACGGCCTCCATCAAATTGGAATGGAAGCCGCCGCATGGAATTTGGTCGGTGCTGGATAGGGCGAGCTTGTCGACTGAGGAACTCAGCCGCACCTTCGTTGTAGAAACTCCCTTTCCGCCTGACGATCGCAGCCAGGGATTTGAGCAGGGGCGTGCGGTCTCGCCGCAGTGGCAGGTGGCTGTGACGGGCGCAGCGGTCGCGACCGCCGATGAAGTGGTGAAACGGTTGCCGGTGTTGGTCGGGCCAGCTCCGAAAGTTGACGAAGAGGGTGAGACGGACGAAGTGGCTGCGAGGGTCTCGGCCGCGAATGCTGCTCGCCGGGCCGAGTTGCAGCAATTCATCGCAGACTTTGCTCGCGTGGCTTTCCGGCGACCGCTTGCGGCCGACGAACAGACGCTGCTGCGAGAACGCTTTTTCGAAGACCAAACCGACCCCGAGTTGGCGGTGCGGCGGGCTGTGGTGTGGGTGCTGTGTTCGCCTGAGTTTCTCTATCCCGAACTCGCATGGGACGAACCGGAAACAGCAGATCAAACGCCTGATCCGCATACCGTTGCCGCGCGGTTGGCGCTGTCGATGTGGGATTCGTTGCCCGATCAGGAACTGATGCAGGCAGCGGAAGCAGGTGAGCTAACCCGGCCTGAGCAGGTCCAGACGCAGGCCCGGCGAATGTTGGCCGATCCGCGAGCCTGCCACAAGCTGCACGGCTTTTATGGCCACTGGCTGGAACTCGAAGATCGTGATCTAGCAAAGGATCAACAGCTTTTCCCCCAATTTGATGAAGCCATCATCGCCGATTTGCGGCGGTCGCTCGAATTGTTTTTGGATGGCGTGATCTGGAGCGAGGCGTCGGATTACCGGCAACTGCTGACCGCCGACTACCTGTTGCTCAGCCCGCGCCTGCGGACGCTGTATCAGTCGGCGGAATCGCAGCCAGCTCGCAGTGACGACTCGGCCGAAACTGCCGCTCAGGAACAGCCTGCCGCCGCGGCCTTTGAGAAGGTGGTGTTCGCGCCGCACGAACGCTCGGGAGTCATGACGCACCCGTACCTGTTGAGCGCCCTTGCGTACCACAACAACTCCTCGCCGATTCATCGGGGCGTCTTCTTGTCGCGCAAGATCGTGGGCCGCACGCTCAATCCTCCGCCGGTGGCCACTGTGTTTGAGAACGACCAGTTCGATCCGCACTTGACGATGCGTGAGAAGGTCACGCAGTTGACCCGCCATTCGAACTGCATGTCATGCCATGCGGTGATCAACCCGCTCGGGTTTGCGATGGAGCATTACGATGCGGTCGGCCGTTGGCGGACGGAGGAAAACGGCAAGCCGCTCGACACGCTCAGTGAATACACGAGCGAGAGCGGCGAGTCGCTGCAATTGGCGAACGCGCGGCAAGTCGCCGAATTGGCTTTGGCCAGTCCCGCGGCCCAGCGGGCCTTTATTGCCCAGATCGCCCAGCACTGGACGAAACAGTTCCCGGCCGCCTACGGGCCCGAGACGATTGAGCGTCTGGCAGCGGCGTTTGAAACCGAGCAATTTCACGTGCAGAATCTGTTGGTACGGATCGCGACCATCGACGCGGTTCGAAGTGAGCAAGTCTCACTGGCCTTGGCCACCAGCCCCACCTCAGCCATGGGAGAATAGACCATGAAGTCACTTGCAACACGGCGGAATCGACGGACCTTCTTGCGTGAACTGGGGGTAGGGGCGGCGACGGTGCCGTTTTTGTCTGGCCTTGCAAGCCTGCAGGCCAGCGCTCCCAAGCGGCCTGCCCAGCGGCTGGTGATCATGTTCTCGCCCAACGGCACGTTGCCCAGCGAGTTTTGGCCAGACCAGTATGGACCGGATACTCCCTTGCAGCTCAAGCCGATGCTGCAGGCCCTTGAGCCGTTCCGCGATCAGACGCTGATTCTCAAAGGGGTGAACAATAAGATCCGCGGTGATGGCGACAATCACATGCGGGGCATGTCCTGTCTGCTGACGGCTCGCGAGTTGAGCCCCGGAAACATTCAGGGTGGCTCCGACAGTCCGGCCGGCTGGGCCAGTGGGATTTCGATCGACCAACAGATCCGCAACCACCTGCAAGCGAATCCCGAGACGCAAACCCGCTTCGGCTCGCTGGAGTTCGGGGTGGCGGTGCCGAACCGCGCCGATCCGTGGACGCGAATGTGCTATGCCGGAGCGAACCAACCGCTGGCGCCGATCGACGATCCGCGGCAAATGTTCGACAAGCTCTACGGTGGTGCCAAGGAGCGGCAGTTGCTGGGCAGTGTGCTCGATCAGGTCCGCGAAGACTTGCAGCGAGTCGAACGCCGGTTGAGCGGAGAGGACCGCCGCATGCTCGCCGAACACATGGAGTCGGTGCGCCAGCTGGAACGGGACATCGCGGCGGCAGCGGCTCAGTCCGAACCGCTGCATCCGGAGCCGGAGATTGATCCGACGATCGAGTTGGTCAACGACAACACCCCGGCGATCAGTCGCATGCAGATCGATTTGCTGGTCAATGCGCTGGCCAACAACATGTCACGCGTGGCGAGTCTGCAGTACATGCGATCGGTGGGGCTGGCCCGCATGCGTTGGCTGAACATTGAAGAAGGGCACCACGGGCTGTCGCATGAACCGGATGACAACCAGGATGCCCACGACAAACTGATGCGGATCAACGCTTGGTTCGCCGGTGAGCTGGCTTATCTGGCGCGGCGACTGGCGGAAACGCCTGAGCCGACAGGTGAAGGCTCGATGCTTGACCACACGCAGATCGTGTGGGTCAATGAACTGGGCAAAGGCAACTCCCACACCCTGTCGGACATTCCGTTCTTACTGGTGGGTGGCGGTGCCGGTTTCCCGACCAACCGCGCTCTGGATTTGAAGGACGTAACCCACAACCGGCTGTGGTTGGCCTTGGCGCAT
>CALELC010000100.1 GCA_937904535.1 uncultured Planctomycetaceae bacterium | reverse complement strand
AAACCCCATAGCCGCCAAGCTGCCTCCGTTGGCGGCCAGTCTTCAGCCTGCACCGTTGGCGGCCAGTCTTCCGCCTGCACCGTTGGAGTTCAGGCTTTAAGCCTGTCTTTTGTCGGAGTTCAGGCTTTCGTTGGAGTTCAGGCTTTAGCCTGTCTGTTGTCGGAGTTCAGGTCTTGGCCTGTCAGAACCAGGCAGGCTAAAGCCTGGACTCCAACGGCGCCTGGACTCCAGCGTGTAGCAGCCCACGAGTTATTTGCTCGCGATTTCGGCTCGTGCCTGTTGGAGCACATCAGCGATCGCGACCGGCTTGCCGCCCTGACGTTTGCTCTCGTCAGCGGCCTCCATGAAGGCGTACAGCTCGATCGTTTCGGCAGCCGGCACCGGCGAGACACCGCTGCGGAAGAACTTGGTGATCTCGACGAGCATCGGATCGTAACCCTGATACGGGCCGAGCGATTCGATCGCTTTCTCGCCAAACGCGCGCCCGCCGTAATCCGCTTTCCCTTCGCGGATCCCGCGGAAGGTTCCAATCCGGCCGTCGCTCCACTGACCGACCACGACGTCCATGCCTGCACTGGAGGCGCGACTGACCGACTCCAGCCCGGTGCCCATGCAGCTAAACAGCATCTCGACGCCATGGATCCCATACCAAAACAGATCGGGATGCGACGGTTCCAGTGATGCCGGGCTGTACGCGTCGCAGCCAAGCACCTTGCCGATCGAGCCACCGCGCACTTCCTGCACTTTGCCAGCGTAGCGCAACGACGATGTGGAAAACGCTGGTACGCCGAGTCGCTCAGCGGTGTCGTAAATCACCAGCACATCGCGGAGCGACGCGGCAACCGGCTTATCGATGAACACCGGTTTGCCAGCCTCGAGCACCTGCAGCGTCTGCTCCAGCCGCGGGTGGCCATCGTTGGTCTCCAGCAGCACTCCGTCAACCTTTGCTAACAACGCTTCGATCGAGTCGACGATCTCGACATCGAGCTTCTTGACTTCGTCGATGTATCCCGGAATCCGGCTGGTACTCGACTCGATCGTACGGCTGCCGTAGGGGTACGCAGCCACAACCCGGCAATTGTGGAACTTGGGGTCGGCGGGCGCGCGGTTGAGCGACTTGGTGAAGGCGATCGAGTGCGAGGTATCTAGCCCGATAATCCCCAATCGAATGACGCTCTCCGCAGCCGCTCCTGTGGCTTCATCAGCAGCCCTAGCTAAAGAACCTGCCACCATCAGGCTGAGCAGGGCCACCCCAGGGATACTCCGCCACGTTCGCATCTGACACAATCCGCGCATGCTGCCAATCCTCAAGTTGCTCGATGTTGTAGAGACCGCAGAAGGATCGCGGGGGCCCGCGATCGAATCGAAATACCGGCGTCAGCACCTAGACCTTAGGCTGCCACTTCGGATCATACTCGCGGCCCCACAACTGGGCCGCTTCCGGATGCCCGACAATGTGACCGTTCGCTGGGTCGATGCTGAGCGTCGATGCGGTGCGGTAAGCGATATTGCCGAGGTGGCACATCAACGTGCTGCGGTGGGCTTCTTCGATATCCGCCCGTGGCCGGCCGCCGCTGTGGATGTTATGGAGGAAGTCGGCCAAATGGTCGGTATCGCCGCCGGCGCCTGATTGCGAACCGGTCTCGCGGTTTTGCAGGTCATAGGTCACATAGCCTGCGTCGCGGATAACCATCGAGCCTTTGGTCCCATGGAAACTGACCCCAAAACCGGAGTCACGCGCTCCCAGAGGCGACCAGCTGAGGCCTTCCCAAGTGATGGTTTTTCCTTCCGGAAAATCGTAGGTAACCATCATCGTGTCGGGCGTCTGTTGATCGTCGTCGTGGCGATACTTGCCGCCGCCGGCGGTCACGCGCACGGGATAGGTAACCTGCAGCCCCCAGCGGGCAACGTCGAGCCCATGGATGCCGTTGTTGCCGAGTTCACCGTTGCCCCAGTGCCAGTTCCAGTGCCAGTTGTAGTGCACCATGTTGTCGACGTAGGGCCGCCGAGGCGCCGGACCTTGCCACAGGTCCCAGTCCAGCCATTCGGGCACATCGGCTTGCTTCCCGGTGCCGATGGACGCCCGCCGGTTGTTGTACCAGCTACGGGCATACAACACGTCACCGATTTCGCCGGCATGCAGCTTCTCAATTCCGGCGACGATTCCAGGCCAGCTGCGACGCTGTGAGCCCATCTGAACCACGCGGTTGTGTTTGCGTGCCGCCTGGACGGCCAGTTCGCCTTCTTCCGGCGTTTGACTACAGGGCTTCTCGACATACACATGCTTGCCCGCGGCACAGCCGAGGATCGTAGCCGGCGCGTGCCAGTGATTCGGCGCTGCGACAACCAACGCATCGACCGAGGCATCATCGAGCACCTGGCGAATATCCTTCACCACGGTCGCCGGGCGCGATTGCCCTTTGGCAACGACCGCAGCAGCCTTTTCGGCTGCCCGCGAATCGACGTCACAGATGGTGACCACTTCGGCTCCCTTGGCAGCCAAAAAGCTGTTCGTGAGCGCCAACCCTCGACCGTTCACGCCCATGATTGCGACCCGGACCAGCTCGTTGGGCGAAGTCGAATCCGCCGCCCCAGCTCGCTGTGCGGCTTGCTCCGCAGCCACCGCAGAGGCAGCAAACAGAGTGGCACCGGCTTTCAAAAACAGCCGCCGATCTTGTGCAAACGACATCCGCAATCTCCAAGGCAGGGGAATAACAGGAGGGACCACGGCAGCCTGGGCAAGCGCGCTCACAGTCGCCGGTGGCATCGAAACTGAGGCGGTGAGTCTAACGCGACAGCGACCAACCGCCAACTTTTTTCAAGCGTTTTTCAGGTGCAAAGGCCTGTCTTGCGCGTGGTCAGCCGGTCGACCGCTTCGTCGAAACTCCGGGCAAGGTGAGCAGGAAGCGGCACAAAATGCTGATCAAGGAGCACTGAACTGCCGTCAACTCACTTGGCGACTGCGGTGGCGTGCGCGCGGAGCGGCTTGGGCAGCGGGAAAAAAACCTTTTCTTCGCGGATCGACTGCGTCGTGACCGTGGCATCAAAATGCTCCACCAGCCAGTCGATCGTCTCCTTCACCACCGATTCCGGCGCACTGGCCCCGGCAGTGACCAGCACCGTCATCGAGCGGTCGAACAGGTCGAGCGTCAGATCCTGCGGCCCATCCACCAGGTAGGCCGGCCGGCCTTTCTCGGCGGCCAACTCGCGAAGCCGTTGACTGTTGCTGCTGTTCTGACTGCCCAACACGATCACTGCGTCTGCCTGCTCGGTCAGCTTCCGCACCGCCTCCTGACGGTTCTGCGTCGCATAGCAGATGTCTTCTTTCGGAGGACTGACGATCTCCGGAAACCGCGCTCGCAGCGCACTGATGATCCTCGTGGCATCATCGACCGACAA
The DNA here is from genome assembly GCA_937904535.1 of uncultured Planctomycetaceae bacterium. GTDB lineage: Bacteria > Planctomycetota > Planctomycetia > Pirellulales > Pirellulaceae > UBA6163. Next base: position 1,846 of record CALELC010000100.1, on the reverse strand, counting down.
CGTCGTCTGCGTCAGGTACGCGAGCGGAGTTCCCGGTGGAAAATCGAGCTTCGCCACCCCCGCTTCATCTTCGACCAGGACGATCGCTTCGGGCGCTTCACCGAGGGTCCCGATCACCTCATCGTGCCCTTCATGGCCGATCAGGATGATCTTGTAGCCAGCCTTGGCAAACCGAATCGCTTCCAGGTGGACTTTGGTAACCAGCGGGCAGGTCGCGTCGATGGCGTTGAGTTGCCGCTGACGAGCGAGTTCACGGATCTGCGGCGACACCCCGTGGGCCGAAAACAGCAGCGTGCTGCCAGGCGGGACTTCTTCGAGTGAGTCGACAAACACCGCACCCTTGTCACGAAAAGTCCGCACCACATACTGGTTGTGGACGATCTCGTGGTAGACGTAGATCGGTGCTCCGAAGGCTTTGAGGGCCAGATCGAGGCTGTCGATCGCCATGTTGACCCCGGCGCAGAACCCGCGCGGCGCGGCGAGAATGATTTGCATGACGGCTTCATCAAGTGAGAGAGATACGAACCCTCAGGTTAACCGCCGAGGGGGCGCCTCGTCTAACGGTCAACCGCCAAAAGCGCTGTTGCTGCCGCAGGCTGAGGCCTACTGCCGGCGGCTGGCGCGGAGCCATTACGAGAACTTTCTCGTCGCCAGCTGCTTGTTGCCACGGGCGATGCGTCAGCCGTTTTACAATGTCTACGCGTTTTGTCGCCATGCGGACGACTTAGCCGATGAATCCGGTTCACCCCAGCTCGCACTGGAACGGCTCGCCGACTGGCAACTTCAACTCCGCCGCTGCTTCGCCGGCCGGGCGGAGCATCCGATCTACGTTGCACTGAGCGATACTTGCTCGCATTTTCAGCTATCGATCGAGCCCTTTGAGCAGTTGCTGGATGCCTTTCGCCAAGACCAAGTCAAAACCCGCTATGCGAGCTTTGCCGAGTTGCTGAATTACTGTCAGCGTTCGGCCAATCCGGTCGGCCGAATCGTGCTGCGTCTGTCCGACGCCGATTCACCCCAGAACGTCGAGCTGTCGGACCGGATCTGCACCGGATTGCAACTGGCCAACCACTGGCAGGACATCCGCCGCGATTTCCTTGCTGGCCGGATCTACTTGCCGCAGGACGCGATGGATGAGCACGGTGTCACCGAGGCGATGTTCGGCGAGCAGCGCGCTTGCGAGCCACTGCGGCAGCTCATCGCGGCGGAATGCCAGCGTGCCCGCCCCTTCTTTGAAGACGGACTGCCGCTGGTCCAACAGGTGCCCCGCTGGTTGGCAAGCGACATTACCCTCTTCATCCGCGGTGGGCTGGCGACGTTGGACGCGATCGCTGCGGTGGGCTACGACGTGCTCCAGCGGCGTCCAACCGTCTCACGCTGGCAACAACTAGGTTGGACCTGCCAGGCGGCTTTCAACCGGTTGCTGGGCTTCGGAAAAATAGGAAGTTTCGGCCAGCCGCGTCCATGGTAGGCTATGCTCCCCCGCTCCCTTAGCCACCTTGATCCGCACGCATGCACACTGCCACGATCGCTACGAGCTACCGCCATGTGCAGCGGATCGCGCGACAAGCCAAAAGCAATTTCTACCGCTCATTTTGGCTGCTGCCGCCGCAGAAGCGCCAAGCGATGTGCGCGCTGTACGCTTTTGCCAGAGTAACCGACGACATCGGCGACTGCTCGGCTCCTCTACCGCTCAAGAAGAACTGGCTGCTGTGGTGGCGACAAGCGACGGCGCTGAACTTGATCACACGCGAGGGCGACACCGCTTGCCTGCTGCCACCCAACGCGCCACCCGACTCGGCTCGCTGGCCGATCGATCTGCGTCGCCGAGCCGCAGAGGTGCTGC
>CALELC010000099.1 GCA_937904535.1 uncultured Planctomycetaceae bacterium | reverse complement strand
TGCAGCGTCTCTTCTAGCGCTGCCTTCTGAGAATCACTGAATCCATCGACGGCGTAACCAACGGTATCCAGCAGCACCAGGCGATCGTGTGTCTCCCGCCGGTTGACAACGTAGCGGGCGACGCTGCTGGTCTCGGGGATCACATCCACTGCCGCCTGATGCTCCGCCAGCAGCGCGTTGATCAGGCTCGACTTGCCAGCCTTCGACTGACCGGTCAAGCAGATCACAATTTCGGTTGTTTTCGGAGCCTTAGTCGCAGACGAAGAACGCTCCTGCGATTGTGGAATAGCTCTATCGCTTGGTTGTGGGCTGCGCTCGCTGCTGCGTTGCAACGCGGCCGTGCCCTTGGTGCCACCTTTGGTCTCCGGAGTTCCGATTGCTGAGTGTTTGGGTAACTCATCATCGGTTGCAGTTCTCGGCTTCGATTCGCCCGGCTCGCGGTTGAGCGTCGGCATGCCGCTGGCGTCAAAGCCTTCATTCATTTGCCGCATCAAATCACGGAACCGATTGGCGCCCCCAGCCAAGCGCCCGCTGTTGAGTTCGATGAGGTAGTACCCGAGGCGGTGCACAAAGCAGACATAGAACCAAGCCAACAGGTTGTCCTGCACGACCTGTGTCACGGGCGTGACGATCATCTTTGAGGTGGCGTAGCGGGCGAGCACCGTGGCCGGAGCGAGCACGGCGGACACGGGCCAATAGATCATCGAGAACCGCTGATACCAGTCCGGGAACTTGGCGATCCGCCGCCAATGCTTCACCGTCAACAGATGACCGGCCGGAAGATAGCGATCCGTTATCTGCGCCAAATCCTCTGACGCTAGTTCGACCGCCGCCAGAATCTCCGGTAGTGTGAGGTTGGCGACCGGATCGTCCGCCTTGGGATGATAGATGCGGGCGATTTCCTGCGCCAGCGACATCGCGGTATCAAAGTAAAACTGCGGCCGCAGCAATCGTTCCGCAACGACCTCATCAACCGCTGCGGCACGCTTCTCCACCAGTTGCCAGGCCTCGGCATCACGCGGTGTCCACCGCGGCAGTTTTTCCGCTTCCGGCCGGCCGAACAATCGCCAGGGAGTCTGCCACCAGCGAATCAACAGCAGTGCAGCACCCCAGCAGACGGCTACCGGCAGCCAGATCCACATCGACCAGCCCTGCAGCCACAACGTGTAGCTGCCCAGCCCCAGAATCAGCACCCAGGGCAGGATCAGGAGCGTCCAAATCAGGATCAAGCGCCAGCGGCTCACCGATCGACCTCCGGTCTAGCTCCTACGAGCGTTCTTTGCGGCTGAACCAGACGTTCGATCACGATGCTGTCTCGCCTGAATGATGTTTGGCCCACAATCGTTCCGCACTGGCTAACCGTTCCTGTAACACCGAACGCAATTCATCGTGAGTCGGGGAATGGCCTGCAAGTTTCTGGCCATAGAACCAACAACAGGCTTCGCCGAGGGCATACGTCGAAGCAAAAGCGAGCGCGGAATTGGCAGCTTGGCCGATGAAGGGCACGAGCTTCATCACCCCGCGAACGGCTTGCCGGATCAGCAAACGACTGCCTGCCGCCCCGGCCATCTGCAAAAACTGGTCGCGTTCCAGCGAGCGACCATAGAGCTGCGCCAGACGGCGAATCAATTCGGACTGCAACCCAGCGACCGCAGGGATATCGATCCAGGGAATCGGCACCGCGGCCGCCGTTGCCGCCATCGTGGCCGCCGCCAACACATACGGTTTGGCCTGACGTTCGTGCAACGCCTGCAGCGAGCTCATCACCTCAGTCATCGTCATGAACGTCTGGCGATAGGCTTCCGGCAGCGACTGGATCAGCGCCCCTTTAAGTCGTTCAGAACCGAAAGCCGGATCATTGAACTCATCTTCAGCCAGCGTTAAATCGATCGGAACGACCCAGTCGACCAGCCCGTGGAAACGCCGCACTTGTTCGTCGAGGCTGCGGACCAGGTCATCAGGCAACCGCTGGCGATCCCAGACATCGGTCGGACCTTGGCCAAACGGATCGGGCTGCGGATGGTCGTCACGCGGATAAAGGTCGTGCAGGGCCGTTAGCACCAAGATCACAGGCCGCTCGGGCTTTGCCTTGCGGATCGCGCGCAGTGGTTCCACGATCGACCGCTGCGCATGATCGGCCGCCCGAACAGTGACGAGCATCAGATGGGCTGTGGCATCAAACGCAGCGATATCTTCTTGCGGATCATACCCCGCTTCGCCCAATCCTCGCGTGTCGAGAAACTCCAACAACGGCTGCTCGGCCGACGGAAACGCGTAGCGGCGGGACTGCTGAGTTTCCGGGCGAAACCCGGTCCCGATTTGCGCTTCATCCGCTTGTGTCAGATGCTTGATCAGCGAGGTTTTCCCGCTGCCCGTCTTGCCGAATAACCAAAAGACCGGCACTGGAGTCGCGTCGAGCAACCGCGCCCGAGCGGCGTCGAACTCACCCCGTGGCAACGGTGCGAGGCCTCGCGATCGGCACCACTCTTTCAGCCGACTGAGCATGGGAGGGGTTGGTTCCAGGCAGGGATGAAAAGGAGGGAATCGAGTTGGGAGACGAGTAGGCAGTCGGCAGCACGGCCTGAACCTGCGGCCTCACTGGTTAGGCTACCCCAACGCCGCCAGACGTACCATCGCCCGCGGCAACCGGTTTGGACTTGGCCAAACCCAACAGTGCAATCGTGATGCCCCAGGCGAGGACACTCAGCGCAATTGTCGGCAACAGCCACCAAGGCCGGTAGCGGAGGACGACTTCGCTGCGCCCCGCCGGAACCTCGACAGCGGAAAACAGATAATCACAGCGAAACACCGGCACTGCTGCCAGCGAGCGTTCATTGGCGGTCGCGCCAGAACCGTGGGTAACTGCTTTAACGGACGCTTGCCAGTTTCCGTCTTGGAACTGCTTGATGCACAGCAAGCCGCTGGCCGCTGAGTCGACGCGGATCGTCCAGCGATCCGGTTGGCGCTGCACGACTTCAATGCGTGCCGATTTCAGTGTTTCTTCAGCGGCAAGCTCACCGGACAGATCGGCTCGGGCAGCGAGCGAGCTGAGGCGATCGCGCCCCGACGACGGAGCCTCGACAACCGGAGGCAGCGGTGAGTCGGCAGTCACCTCGCGCAGCCGCTGGGCAAAGGTTTGCGGCGAAATCCAGCGTTGCTCGTCGATGACTCGCCACTGGGGCAACCAGCAAACCGCTAAAGACGAGGCACGAACGGGACTGACCCGCAAGTCGAGCAGATTGTTGGAGTCGATTTGGTGCGATGCTGTTGGATCGCTTGCAGCGACCACCACGTCCCAGCGACTGTCGACTGCCAGCCAACCCAACAGTCGGTCCCAGTATTCCGCTTTTTGCGGAGAGGCCGTCTGCCGGCTGAGCGCATTGGCGGCCCGCCAAAACGATTGCGCTCGATGGGGCGGCAGCGACGTGACCGGATTGAACACCGCCCGATCCTCTAGCAGATGCCAGCGGCCATAATACGTGTTCCGCTGACTGGCCTCGACGGTCAGCATTCGTCGCTGGCCGGCCGATCGAGTTTGCCCCCACTCTAGCGGCCAAGCGTGACTGGCGACGAACCGCATGGCCCGCTGACCGCGCGCGGGCTCAGCACCCTGCTCCACCTGTTGCTCACGACTCGCAGCCGAGTGCGGCGCGACCGCCGCGAGCAGATGTGCCTCGTCGCCTCTGGCGACGGTCGCTACCGATGGCCAAGACGCGATCACTAAGTCAACGGCTAACAGCCCCACGAAAGTGCAGTTGATCGCCTGGGGCATCAGCCGGCACCGGGACACCCAAAATGCTACTGCAGCAATCGCGTTCACAGCCAACGCCGAAAACGCTAGATTCCGCGCGGCAACCTGCCACTGCAGCGGTCCCCAAAACGGATCAGCAATCGCCAGCAACTCCGGCAGTTGCCGGGCCGTCACATCGAGGCCGATCACAATCGCCCCCGCGATCATGCTGGCGACCACGGCCACCGCAAAAATCGTGTGAGCGAACTGCTGCCGACGCTGGAAAGTCAAACAGCTCGCCTGCCGAGCCGCAGCGATCGCGATCCCCAGCGGCACGAACACCAGCCACTTGGCCGGATAGCGAAAACCGGCATAGCCGGGGACGAGTTGAACCGACCACCAGTACGGCCCTCCGGTCGCATCCTCCCAGCTGAGCGTTGCCAGCGGCAGGACCGTTCGCAACGCGTAGCCGAGCCCAAAACTCCCAAGCGCCATCGCCAGTCCCAGCGGCGCAATACTGTCCCACAGATCCAACCGCCGCCAAGGCGTCTGGCGATAGCGATTTACCGCCAGGGCCAGCGGAATCAGGCCAGCGTACAGCGTGATCGCCCACGTTTTGCCGTCATCGGCGATCAAGTGACTGATGCGAGTGTAGACCGGGAAGAGTTGGCCCGAGGCCGCCGGCATGACCAGTTCCAGCCAATGCCACGGAGCGACGCTGAAGGCGTACACGTCAGCTGCGTGCTGCCCCGACAGCGGCGAATAGCGAATGCTCTGCTTCGCCCAGTCCAGCGAGGCCGCTAGTTGGGGACACACAAGCAGCCCAGCTAGACCGACGGCCGCCGCCAGGCTGCCCAACAGAGAGATGGCACGTTTTCCACGTCCCATCGCTTTTGAACGGTGCCGGAGCGACGGCGGACAATTATTGCGGAGGAGCGTTACCACCGCAGCTACCAACCCAATCAACATCACATGCAGGCTGATCTGCGGGTCGCCTCCGAGGATCGGCATCGCTAAGCCGATCGATGTGATCGCCAGTGGGTACGGTCGCGTTTGCCGCAGCAGTTGAAAGCCGCCGGCCAGCGCTAGGGGACACCACGCGGCGCCGACCAAAAACGGCGGGTTGCAATAGAGAAACAGAACCGGACCGGCAAGCGGATAGCCAAGAATCGCTAGCGCTTGGCCGGCGCGGCGGGCGCCCGCAACGGCGGCGGCATAATGGCCTGTGACACTTGCCAACAGCAGATGCAGCACGACGTACCACGCCAGCGCCGGCTCCGCCGAGGGTGCCAGCCAGTAGACCAACCGCCGCAGCGGATAGAACACGGCAGTGGTGGTTTCACCGGCGAGCGGGATGCCCGTCACATCGAGCGGATTGAAGAGCGGCAGCCAGTGCTGGCGTTCTTGTGTCGCTAAGTAACCATACAGCGGCGTGTAGAAGTGGCCGGCGTCACGAAATGCCAACCGGTCGGCGCCCCCAAGCGCTGGCCCAAAAAGCACGGCCAGCGCCGCAATA
>CALELC010000098.1 GCA_937904535.1 uncultured Planctomycetaceae bacterium | reverse complement strand
GATCGGAGCCGCGCAGGAGATGCTGAAAAACCGCATCACCAACGTGCTCAAGAGGCTGTCCTATCGCGAACGCGAGATTATCAAGCTGCGTTACGGCCTGGGCGATGGCTACAGCTACACACTCGAAGAAGTGGGGCACATCTTCAAGGTCACTCGCGAACGGATCCGGCAGATCGAAGCCAAGGCAGTTCGCAAACTGCAACAGCCCAGCCGCAGCCAAGATCTGGTCGGTTTCCTCGATTGATCGAGCCGGTATCGCTGGGCAGGTCCTGCGTCGGTATCCAGCTCACATTGGCGTGAGCTGGTCCGTGCGGACCGGATCTGCTGCGACCGATTGCAACCTTTGACGAGCAACTTCTGATCGGCGGGTTCCCACGCGGGAACTCGCTGATTTTTTATGTGTCGCGGCGATTGCCGTTAGCGGCGTTGCGCTTGATCTTCCGCTTGGGCTGCTCGCAGGGCAGCAGCTTCACGCGGCAGTTTGAACTCCGGCCCAGCCGGGAAGTATTGCACATCGTCCTGCAAATAGTACGGGCTCGGCAGGGTCTGGCCGTTGACGGCGACCTGGCAGCCGGTTCCGGCGAGCAACAAGCCGCCAACGCACAATACGAGCAACCCTGTCGCCTTGATATGAACTTGTCGGTGGATCATCTTCTGATTCGCCTTTGCAGACCGATACGATTAACGGACCCCAGCGGGCCAGCCCCGGAACTATCCCTAACCGATATCGGCGGATCATCCGGAAAACTTTCACAGGATCCGCTTGGAAACACCGAAATCGTGAACTCTTGATCGTTGATACCAGGCCATGCGGATCCTATTTCTCGGCGATATCGTCGGCAGGCCTGGCTACACGGCCGTCACCGACCGGCTGCCAGGAATCCGAGCAGAGCTGGCGCTCGACTTTGTTGTGGTCAACGCGGAAAACGCAGCCGATGGCTCAGGGCTGACGACGCGGCAGTTCAAGGGGCTGATCGCGGCCGGGGTGGATGCGATCACGATGGGCGATCACATCTACCGCAAGTTTGAACTCAAACCGGTGCTTGAGTCGGATCCGCGGATCGTTAAACCGGCCAATTTCCCGGCTGCCGCGCCAGGCCGCGCCTGGACGGTGCTGACCAGTCGTGGCGGCGTCGAAGTGGCGGTAGTGTCACTGCTCGGCCGCGTGTTCATGCGGCCGGTGGACTGTCCCTTTGCGGCTGCTGATCGCGTGCTGGCGGAGATTCCCGCCGAGGTCAAGGTGCGGATCGTCGACGTGCATGCCGAAGCGACGAGCGACAAGCAATCGCTCGGGCGATATCTCGATGGACGGGTCAGCGCCGTGCTGGGGACACACACCCATGTGCCCACCGCTGACTGTCAGATCCTCGCTGGCGGGACGGCTTACCAAACCGACGTCGGCATGACGGGCCCGTATGACAGCGTGATCGGCCGACAGGTTGACCGCGTGATGTTGACGGCCACGACCTTTGAGCCGGTCCATTTTCACGTCGCCACCGGCGATGTACGGCTCTGCGGAGCCGTGGTCGATGTCGATCCTCAGACGGGCAAAGCCGCGTCGATTGTGCGGTTCGAAAGCGCGGTTACTGCTTCGCCCAGTAATCGACCACCGTCGCCTTCTCCAGGTGCGGTTTGAGCACTTCGACGAACGCCGTGTGTGCCGGGTGGGGCAAGTAGGCATCGCGGTCCGCTTCGCTCTTGAAGGTCACCAAGAAGCAATGAGTGAGTCCGCCGTCGAGCCCTTCGGGGCTGTTGTTCACGCCATATTCAAAATCGGCGATCTGTGGGATCTTGGTTGGCAGGGTGCGGAACGCGTCAACCACGCGCTGAACGTCGGCTTCACTGCTGGATGCTTTGAACTGAAAGAGGACGACGTGACGGAGCATTTGGGACGATTCCTCGGATTGCTGCTGCCCACGGACTTCGCGAACGGTCGTCACCGCCAGGCACAACCCGGCCAGCAAACTGCATATCGCGAGCATCCGCAAACGGCTGAACGGGCGGGGGCGTTGAAGGAGCGAATCAGACATGGCAGTCACCTTGTGAGCAGGAGGAGGGGAACACGTGGGGGAAATCCTAGGCCGACTGTAGCCGCTTCATCTTATCCGCACCGATGATCCAGCCCAGCGGTCCTTGCACACCGGGCCGCGATTTGATCAGTGACTTATAGGTCTGGCGCATCTGAGCCCAAATCGCGAGCCATTCCGGCGAGTCGGGCTCAGCGACCTCGGACAGTTCGGCCAGCGCTACGACGCGGTACAGGTCATCCACCGCGGTGTCGTTGCCGATTCGCCGCAGGATGCTGCGGGCATCCTCGACACGGCCTTGGCGGAGGTGCAGCCGGGCCAATTGCAACTCGGCTTTGATCGCATACGCCGCGTTGTTGGCATTGGCTTCGGGCGGGAAATATTCGGCTACCGCCTGCCAGCCTGCGACGTCGTCGCGACTGGCGGCCGACAGGTACTGCTGCTCGACGGTCTCTTTGGCCGGCACCCGCTCGGGCCGCAGCAACTGCCCGATCGACTGTGGGTGTTCCGGAGTGCCGAGCCAGGCTCCGGCCGCGATGGCGAGCAGCGGAATTCCGGCCGCGAGCAGCCACTGCACGCGTCGCCGTCGGCGGGCGTTGGTTTCCCAACGCATCGCTTGCTGCAGCAGCACGGTGGCCGCCGCCGTGCCACCGGAGCCAAAAGAATGAGGCGCTAGTCCCGCGCGCTCGGACACCAGTTCGCAGATTTCGGCGGCTGAGCTGAAGCGGTCGTCGGGCGACTTGGCCATCATGCGATTGATCGCCGCCAGCAACCAGTCCGGCACATCGTCTCGACCGCGGACCGCGGTCAGCGGACGTGGGGTTTCCTGGATGTGCTGCACGGCGACCGCCAGCGGTTCATCGCCATCAAAGGGGGCACTGCCGGTAAGCAGAAAGTAGAGCGTGCAGCCGAGCGAATAGAGGTCGCTGCGAGGATCGATCGATTTGCCCTGAACCTGCTCGGGACTCATATAACGCGGGGTGCCCATCGTCAGCCCGATCTGCGTGAGGTCACCGCTGCTGCCAACCCGCGCTAGCCCAAAGTCCGCAACTTTGATCTCACCGCGGTTTGACTGCAGGATGTTTTCAGGCTTTACGTCACGATGGGTGATCGCGGCCTGGTGAGCGATCGCAAGGGCTGAGGCGACTGCCTGTAAAACCGCGATCGTTTCGCTCGGTGACAGCGGCCCTTCTTTTTCGACCCGTTCCTTCAGATTGGGGCCATCAATCAATTCTTGGGCGATGTAGTGGTAATCACCTGCGCGGCCGACCTCGTAGACCTGCACAATGTTGGGATGATTGAGTTTTGCTGCGGCTCGTGCCTCGCGGCGAAAACGCTCGACATACTCAGTGTCGCCCGAAAGTTGTCGGCGCAGGACCTTCAGCGCCACCTGGCGGTCGAGCGACTGGTGCAGAGCGACATACACATCGGCCATTCCGCCGCGGCCCAGACGCCGCAGAACCTGATAATCGTTCAAGCGGGTGCCGATCAGATTGCCTGAACTCGTCTCGGCCGAGAGATCACTCATCGTTGACTGGTCCTGGGAGGCGAGAGATTAAACAGTTGGTTCAGGGAGCCGCTGCGGAACCCCGCCAAGTCGACGCTTACCCCCCGAAACCCCAGTCCCATCAGATGGGATCGCACCTGATCCACCAGCGGTGGAGAAACGAGTCGCGGTAACTCTTCGCGAGACACCTCGATTTTTGCCAGTTCGCCAGCGTGCAGCCGGACTCGCAGCGGCGAGAAGCCCTGCTGTCCCAGCCACTGTTCGGCCAGTTCGATCATCCGCAGCCGCTCGGGCGTGACCGCGACTCCATAGGCGACGCGGCTGGACAAGCAGGGCGATGCCGGCAACTCCGCGATCGATAACTGCCACAGGGCTGCGATTTGGCGGACCATCGGTTTAGTGATCCCGAGGTCGGCTAGCGGTGTGGCCACGCCGGCCGCCCGGCCCGCTTCAATCCCTGGCCGATAGTCGCCAAGGTCGTCGGCATTGGTCCCCGAGACGATCGCTACGGAGCCATGGGACTTGGCCACTGGCCGCAGCGCTGCGTACAGCGTCTGTTTGCAGGCGAAGCACCGTCGTGAGTCGTTGCGGACGTAGTCCTCACGTCCCAGTTCATCGGTTGAGACCGACAACTGCTCAATCCCGATCTCGGCGGCGACGCGGGCGGCGAGTTCGCGCTGGGCTTGAGCGACCGCAGGACTGAGGGCGGTTACGGCGAGCGAGCGTGAGGGAACCAAACCGTCGTCGCTGGTTGGGGCGGAGGCGACTCGGCGGTCGGCGCGAACCGCGGCCGCGGCGACCACAGCGCTATCGACACCGCCGGAAAACGCGACCACGCAGGGAACCAACTCGGTCATCCGCGAGACCAATTGATCTGCCAACGCGTTCGCTGTGGCCGTGGGGGCAGCGCTGGGAGCGGTCGTTGTGTCGGTACCGATCGTCACGAACGGACACCTTATGCGTTGGAGAAAAGAACACCGTTCGAGGAACACCGTGGGGCCGGTCCGCGAACCGAGACTACCAGGTCGCGCGCACGAAGTAGCCTGCGTCGAGCAAACGACCTGCTCGATCCGACAATTCTGATCGGCCAACGGCGATCTGCAATCGATTGGCTTGACCGCGGCGAGCGATTTGGTCGTGCAAGTAATCTGCGATGCGGTGCTGATCCGGATCGACGGAATGCCCTGTTACCAGCATTGCGGAGCGCGGACCACCGAGCAAGCGGAGGCAGTCGTCCAGCAGCGGCCAGAGGTCGCGCTGAATCCGCCAGGTTTTGCCGCTGGGCGCGTGGCCGTAGCTGGGGGGATCGAGCACGACGAGATCGTAACGTTGGCCTCGCCGGACCTCACGCGCGGCGTACCGAGCCGCATCTTCGACCAGGTAACGGATCGGCGCTGCGTCGAGCGCGTTGAGAGTGGCGATCTGCCGTGCTGCGGTCACGCTCGGCTTGGCGGCATCGACATGCGTCACGCTGGCCCCGGCGGAGGCCATGGCAAAGGTACTGCCGCCGGTGTGGGCGAACAGATTCAAGCCGCGGACGATGGCCGGTTCGCTGGCGGGCACCGACGGTCTCACAGTTGGCGTGGGCCGGATGATAGGGGGCACCCCCTGGAACTGGCGAACTTGTTCGGCGAGCCAACCCCAATGGGGCAACTGTTCCGGGAAGCAGCCGATGTGGCCAAAGGGAGTGGCCCGAAACGGCATCACAAACCCGTTGGCCTGTAGGGCGATCGCCTCAGGCCAGGGCCGTCGGAACTCCCACCGCCGCTGATCCTGCTGGAAGATCGCATCGGCAGTTTGCCAAGTACGGCGGTCGCAGGTCGGCACCGCGCCCTCGGCGGCGGGCCCAGGTCGATCGACCAGATAGCCGGCAAGCGACTCAAGCTTCCGCCCGTGGCCAAAATCGATCAATTGATACTGAGACAATGCTACCGCTGGAGGGTCGAGGAGGGAGAGCTTGCGGCGGAGCCTTCTCCGTCGCCAGCGCCCATTAAACCGCCCTGAGCATCGTTCAGTCCATCCACGTAGACCTCGTGTTCGTCGAGATTCAGCGCCACCGCCGGTGGTTTGGGGATCGGGATGGGGCGACCATTGAGCGGCCAGCCATGTTCATACTGCATTTCAGCAGAGTAGTTGACCGGCGGGCGGTGATTGACGTCAGCGCTATTGCGTACAAAGCCGGCCCCGGCACGGCCTTCCTTGCGTGCCACCGCGGAGCTGTCACGAATGGAGCCACCCTGGAACGGGCCGACGCCCAGCACCCACGTGCTCCGCGAGGTGGCAATCGACTTGGAGATCCCCGACTGCCAGAGCGGTTGGCGGGTCTCGCGGTGGTAAGCAAACGCGGCGACCTTTGCAGCCCCCTCGCGCGCGTCTCGCCGCGCGACCGCGATCTCAGGCAAGGCCGGGATCGACCCCGCAGCCGGAGCAACGATGTTGGCCGCCACTCCGAGCACGTTGTTCTCGGGAATCCCGTAGGTCACGCGGTGATCGTCCGCGCCCAAGGTGCCGATACGCCCTTCGATGATGATTTCCGCAGCGTCGGCGGAGTCCTGCAGCAGACATCCGGCCGCCATGATCTGCTGCCGCATCGAGCTGATGACGTAGTCGGCGTTGACGAACGAACTCGGTTTAGCGTTTTTGATGTACCGGTCGTCGAAATAGACGCGATGACCAGTCAACGGGCGAAAGTCGATCGCGGCAATGCTGTTATCAACGGCGGAACTGAGCACCATCTGCTCGGTTGCTTCCTGCGTTTTGGTCGTGCCGCAACCGCTGATCAGCGGAATGATCGTCAGCAGCACTGCCAATAGGAGGAAGTCGAGACACAATAGGTCTCGAAGCGAGCTGTAGGGAAACCACATGCATCTGAAATAGCCGATCGTCAAAAAAACGCCAAGGTCAATCGGCACCTGCTGCGGCTCCGCTTGCTCTGGCGAGCGAAGGATAGCAGTGGTATCTGAACAGGCTTACAGTCGCGTTGCGGAGAGCACGCGGCGGTGGCCGGCGAGGTCCTTGACGAACTTCGGCTCGCCAAATGTGCCAGCGGCGGTGACTAGCTCGGCGCAGGCAGTCGCGATCATCGGGCTCAGTTCGATGATCAGTTGTCCTCCAGCGACCAACCGCTCCGCAGCTTCGCCGATGAGTCGCTCGATGATTTCGGTGCCCTGCGGCCCCGCTACGAGTGCCAACTGCGGCTCGTGCTCGCGGACCGTCGCTTCCAACTGCTCGTACTCGGCTTGGGACACGTAAGGCGGATTGCTGAGTACGAGATCGAGCGCCGGTTCAGGGGGCAGGGCGGAGAGCAAATCGCCTTGGAGAAAGGTAATCGATTCGGCCACGCCGAGTTGTTCGGCATTGGCCTGAGCGACTGCCAAGGCCTCGCTCGACACGTCGATCGCCGTGATCTGCCCACCGGCCGGATGCATGGCCGGCAGGTGCGTGGCCACTGCAATGGCGATTGCGCCACTGCCGGTGCCGACATCGGCGATCCGCAGCCGTTGTTCCGGTGCGGTGCCAGCGAGTCGCTTGGCGTGGTCCAGTGCTTCGATCACCAGGTGTTCGGTTTCCGGACGCGGGATCAGCACCGCCGGCGTGACGTTCAGTCGCAGCGAATAGAACTCTTTGTAACCCACTAGGTACGCTACGGGCTCACCATCGCCGCGGCGGCGGACCAAATCGCGAAAGACTTGTTTTTGCGAGTCACTCGGCTCGGTGTTGAATTCGGTATAAAGCTCTATCCGAGCGCACTGCATCGCATGGGCGAGCAAGACTTCCGCGTCCAGCCGTGGCGACTGACTGCCGCGTTTGCGGAAAAAGTCGGTCGTCCACTGCAGCAGCCGCATCACCGTCCAGGCGTCACCGGCCGGGGCAGCCGTGGTTTGGTCACTCATCCGTCATTGATTCCTGTTCGCTGCTCCCCGTGCTCGACTCAAGCATATCAGGTCGCTGTCCTTTGATCCTACCTGCCACCGATGAAACGATTCGCCAGGCAGCCGCACGCCTGGCTGCGGGGGAACTGATCGGTTTACCGACTGAAACCGTTTATGGGCTGGCTGCCAATGCTTGGGACCGCACTGCGGTGGCCAAAATTTTTGCTGCAAAATCGCGTCCGGCCACCAACCCGTTGATCGTACACTTGGCCAGCATCGAGCGTCTGAGCGACGCTCTGCAGTGGCCTCCGCCGCCGATGATTCGCCAGCAGATCGACGCCCTGGCCGAGCTGTGGCCCGGACCGCTGACGATTGTCGGTCCCCGCGGCCCCAAGATACCCGATGAAGTCACCGCTGGGAAAACCACGGTCGCGGTTCGCGTCCCGGCTCATCCGGTCGCTCAGCGGTTGTTGCAAGCATGTCCCTTTCCGCTTGCCGCGCCCAGTGCCAATCGTTCCACCTACATCAGCCCCACGCTGGCCGCGCATGTTTGTGACGCCTCGGGGCTAGGGCATGCGGTCTCCCTGGTCATCGACGGCGGCCCCTGCACCCATGGCGTCGAGTCAACGATCTTACTGCTGGGCGAGCAACCGCGACT
>CALELC010000097.1 GCA_937904535.1 uncultured Planctomycetaceae bacterium | reverse complement strand
AAAAAACCGGCAACTCGGTTTTGAGCGGCCGGAGGCACTGCACCATGCCACTCTGGCTCACCAAGTAGATGCGATCGGTCTCCTGATTGACCACGGGATACTCAATACGCAGTTCACGCAGACGCTGAGTGATCCGTCCACTGGGCGCATCGATGAAAATCAAATGTTGATCACGGTCTCGCGCAACAAGTTGGCCGTTGAGCCGTCCAACGACTTGATCCACACCCGCGGTCGGTTGAGTCCATAGGGGCAGGCCGGTTTCGGTCGACAGATTGTGCAATTGGCGGTAGCTGCTGACAAACAGCACACTGTCTTGGGACACAAACGGAGCTTGGTAGAAAGGCTCACCGAGACTTTGATTCCACAGCACTTCGCCGACGCGTGTAGCGCGGACCCCATAGACTCGGCCGCCGGTGGTGCCGAAGAAGAAACGGTTGTCACTGGCTGCGGTAATACCGCCTTCGACCAAACCTTGCGTGTCGAGGCGGAACAACATCGATGGCTGACCATCGGTTTCAAATGCGTAAACAAACTCACGGTCGGTCGGCCACATCAGCCGTGTCGAGCCGGGATAAACGGAGGGCTTGGTTAGCGCCTGGCCCGCGAAGATTTCAAACCCTGGTTGGATGGAGCTGCCATCCAACAAATAGGTCTCGATTCCATTACGGGTGATCGGCACGACAACGTACTCGCCTGCGTGAACCGCACCATGCAGCGGGATTCCGTCGAACCGTCGCGGGGCCAGCGGTCGACCTGCCGGCAATCGCCGCGGCAGGCCGCCTTCGCTGTCGGCGATCTCCGCGTCGCTCGCTCGAACCTGGAACATGCTCGTTCCATTGATCACCGTGACGTAACGGTCGTCGATCCCCAAGGTGCCGTAACCGAGTGCCGGATTGCCCAGCCGTATCGCCCAGAGCTGCTCACCGGTCTCGGCATCTGAGGCCGACAGCAAGCCATCACGAGTCAGCACGTAGAGCCGAACCTGATTGATGGCCGTTGTCCGAATTTGAGCTTCGATCGAGCGCCGCTTGAGCTTCAGCACACTCAGTTTGGCTTGCCTTTCCGCTTCCCGCAGGCCGATCGGGTTTCCGAACGAGTCGCGGAGATCGACCGGTATCCGTTCGAGAACCGTCTCCTCACCCGAGGCTCCGACCTGGAACACTTCAACAAACTCGCGCTGGGTGTCTCGTTGGACCCACAGCTGGATATCGACGATTGAACGGGCCCCGCCGATTGCACCGATCGGTCGATGCCATGCTTCCACCATTCCGATTCGCTGTGCTTCAGCGGGCGTGATCAGGTCCTGCGCTTGTGCGGGCGCAGGCGAAAACGCGAGCAGCCACGCGAGGGCGGTCAGCGGCAAGGTGCGATTCATCAAATCTGGAACCGGAAAAAAGAAGAGAATCGGGCTAAAAAGTCATAGCGGCAAGCGACGAAGCCCCGAAACCTATTTTAATCCTGCAATGCTTGCGCAGCCAGCAAAATCACCTGCCGTCGCGGCCGAAAATCACGTGTCGCATGCAGGGGTGATGTTCGAGACCGGTATTTCCGGCAAAACTGATGTTTCCCGTGCGACAGCGTCGCTTTCTGGCCGGTCACCGATCGGCACGAAAGTACTTGTCACGGTCGTGTTCTGTCCCGAACCCGAGCCGGGATGACCGCGTCGCCTGGTTGCGCCGAATGATCTTCGCGCAGTGTTTGTCGCTCCAGAGGTTTTTCATTTCCTTCCCATTCGTCGGGTTTTATGCGAGTTCTATCAGGCATCCAGCCAACCGGCCGTCCACACTGGGGTAACTATTTCGGTGCCATTGCGCAGTACATTGAACTGCAACAGGTTCACGACGGGCTGTACTTCATTGCCGACCTGCACGCCTTGACCACCGTCCGTGACGCAGCCACCCTCCGCAGCAACACGCTCCATGCGGCGTTGGATCTGCTCGCCCTGGGGCTCGATCCGCAGCGGGCAACGTTGTTCGTGCAATCTGCGGTTCCGGAAGTAACCGAGCTGACGTGGGTGCTGATGACCGGAACGCCGATGGGGCTGCTGGAGCGCTGCCATGCCTACAAAGAGAAGAAGGCCAAGGGCATGACAGCCGATGCGGGCCTGTTCACGTATCCCGTGCTGATGGCCGCGGATATTCTGGCGTACGACTCGCAATTGGTGCCGGTGGGTCAGGACCAAATCCAGCACATCGAAGTTTGCCGTGACCTGGCCGCCTCATTCAACCACGAGTTTGGCGAAACGTTTGTGTTGCCCAATGCCAAGACTCTGGCTCACGGGGCCAAGGTTCCTGGCACCGATGGGCAGAAAATGAGCAAGAGCTACAACAACACGTTACCGCTCTTCGGCGACGTCAAATCGATCCGCAAACAGATCATGCGAATCGTGACCGATAGCCGAGCGATGGAAGATCCGAAGGATCCCGAAGAAGACCACTTGTTCCAGCTTTACCGGTTGTTTGCCGAACCGGCAGACATCGAGGCCATGGCGAATAAATACCGCAACGGTGGCTTTGGCTATGGTGAGGTGAAAAAAGCTGTGGCTGATGCCAGCGAAGCCTATTTTGCCGCTGCAAGAGCCCGCCGCACCGAGCTCGAAAACAATCTCGACTATGTTCAGGAAGTCTTGGCGCAGGGCGCACAACGCGCCCGCGAAATTGCCAGCGGAGTGGTAACGCGGGCCAAGACGGCCTGCGGCCTCACCTCATGAACGTGTACGGCATCGGGACCGAGATCATCGAATGCGTACGCATCGCCAAGATGATCGAGCGGCACGGCGAGCTGTTTTTGGAACGAGTCTATCTTCCTCAAGAAGTCGAGTACTGCAGTCAGCGAGCGTCATCGATCCAGCATTACGCCGCTCGCTGGGCAGCCAAAGAAGCGACGGTCAAAGCGCTCGCCGGTCGCAGCCGCGGGATTCGCTGGAATCAAATCGAGGTTCGCAGTGACCCGATCAGTGGCCCGACCATTCGCCTGCATGGCCCGGCCGCTCGCTGGGCCGCTCAGTGCCGAGTTCACGAGATCCGTGTCAGCCTGGGGAGTTGCCGAACACACGCGACTGCTGTGGTGCTGGCGCTTGAAAACCGCTGACGTTGAGCGGGCTCCCCAGCTCGGTGGCGCGAATCTTGGCCAATCTGTATTGGCCCGTTTTGAGGCGATTGCTACAGTCTGCCGCTGTGGAAAACCACCGCGAATCGCCGCCGCCGGAGAGGATTTATCCTGCTCGGACGCGGGTGGTTGTCCTTCTGGTAAATCAGCGTCCACGGTGGAAAAGGAGTTCCGACGTGCCCCAAATCTCCCAATCAACTGCTTGTGTTCATATTCGCTGGATGATCCGCCGCGACATGCCGGCTGTCCTGGCGATCGAAGAGCAGTGCTTTGAGTTTTCCTGGACCGAGGACGATTTCATCCGCTGCCTGCGACAACGCAACTGCATCGGCATGGTGGCCGAGCAAGACGAGCAAGTCGTCGGCTTCATGATTTATGAACTGCACAAGAACCGGCTGCACGTGCTCAACTTCGCTGTCGCTCAGCATGCTCGCCGGCAAGGTGTGGGCAGGGCCATGGTCGGCAAGTTGCTCAGCAAACTGTCCCATGAGCGCCGCAACCGCATCATGCTCGAAGTCCGCGAAACGAACCTCGACGCGCAGTTGTTTTTCAAGCAGATCGGTTTCCGTGCGGTGTCGGTCCTGCGGGACTTTTACGAAGATTCCGACGAAGATGCCTACCTGATGCAGTACCGCTACCGAGCCACCGCCGACGAACTGGCCAATCCGGCCAATCGGATCTCTCGACTTGCCGGTTGATGTGACCGCTTGCCCGCCC
>CALELC010000096.1 GCA_937904535.1 uncultured Planctomycetaceae bacterium | reverse complement strand
GATTTCGACCTTGGCAATTTGAAGCCAACCTACGTGCGAATCGGCGGCGACCAACCAAACAATTTGGCGATCCTGGCTTTTTCGGCGGAGCGGAATCCCGAGCTGCCGACTCAGATTCAGGCGTTTGCCACGGTGGCCAATCTCGGCTCGGTGCCCGCGGGAACCACCGCAACGCTGTCACTCGACGGAGCATTCATCGACGCGGAGGAAGTGCAGCTGGAACCCGGTGAAGAATCGGGATTGTCATTTGTGATCGAGGCCGAGGAGGCCAACCAACTCGAGCTCGGCCTGGAAATCGATGATGACTTCAGCCTCGATAACGTGGCCTACACCGGGATCTCACCCCTGCGGCTAGTCAATGTCCTGGTCGTGACACCCGGCAATCCGCCGCTGGATCTGGCGCTCACCACGGGCCAAGCCGCTGCCGTGTGCAACGTCGAAACCGTTTCGCCCGAGTATTTGAGCGGCGAAGCGTACCGGCAGCGAGCAGCGGCGGGACGAGATGACTTGATCATCTACGACCGCTGTGCCCCCGCGCAGATGCCGCAGAGCAACACCTTTTTCATCGGCTCTTTGCCGCCCGAGGGATGGCAACGGAAAGAACCAACCAATCAGGTGTTGCTCGTCGACATCGATCGTGCGCATCCGATCATGCGGTACCTGGAGCTGTTCTCGCTGCTGATCGCCGAGGGCGCACCGCTGATTCCACCCGATGGCGCGACGGAACTCATCACTGCGGAGAACGGCCCAGTGTTGGCAATCGCTCCGCGGGCGGGCTACCAAGATCTGGTGCTGGGATTTGAGATTCTCAGCACCGCGGACGGCGACGCCCAAGCGATTGCCAACACGGACTGGCAGGTTCAGCGTTCTTGGCCAGTATTTGTATTGAACTTGCTGCGGCACCTAGCCGGAGCGGCGGACGCGGCGACGATGGCGAGCTTCCAGCCCGGACAGACCGTTTCGATTCGTACCGAAAATCGCCACGCGTCGGTCGAGATTCAGTCGCCCGATGGACAGCGACAAACTTTGACAACCGGTCCATCGGGTGCCGTGCTGTTTTCTCGCGCCGAAGAGATCGGTTTCTATCACGTTCGCGACGAAACGGAGAAATTGATTGATCGCTTTGCCGTCAATCTGTTTGATCCGCAGGAGAGCGATCTTCAGCCCGTTGAGAGCGTGGCGTTGGGGTATGAAGCGGTCGAGGCCGCGGAGCTTGCGGTCAGTTACCGCCGCGAGTATTGGCGGTGGTTATTACTCGGCATGCTGGGTGTGATGACGCTAGAATGGTGGCTTTACACGCGGCGGCTCGGTTAAGCGGTTCCGCTGCGATGCAGCCCGCCTTTTCGCGCAATCACAAGATCCTTCATGGCAGCTACGCCTTTGCTTGCCGCTCGCTCCCTGCGGCCGCCGGAAGCGACCCATTGTTCTGCAATCGCGCTGTTCGTGCTCACGCTCGCTTCACTGTTGCCCGCCAGGAGTTCAGCTGAAGATCGTAAACCGGGAAATGCTTCACCGGCTGTTGCTGCGGAGCACAGCGAACGTCCTGTTAGCTTCAATGATCAGATCCGACCGATCTTGTCCGATCGCTGCTACTTTTGCCACGGACCGGATGATGATCATCGTGAAGCTGGCCTGCGACTGGACGATCGTGACGCGGCGGTTGAGGGCATGGCGATCGTCCCGGGCGATCCCACTGCAAGTCTCCTGATCGAGCGAATTGCGGAATCCGACGACGACCTGCTGATGCCTCCGCCCCACAGCAATCGGGAGCGGCTGAGCGCCGAGGAAGTGGAACTGTTTCGCCGCTGGATCGCTGAAGGCGCCGCATTTGAAATGCACTGGGCATTTGCCCCCTTAACCGATCCGGTGGTTCCCGAGGTTCGCAGCGAAGCAGCGGTATTCAATCCGATCGACCGCTTTGTGCTCGCCGCACTGGAGCGGGCGGGGATCGAGCCGTCACCGCAGGCGGATCGAGCAACGCTGATCCGCCGTCTGACGCTGGATCTGACCGGCCTGTTGCCAGCGCCGGACGAAGTTGCTCGGTTTGAAAGCGACACGCGACCCGACGCCTACGAGCGGCTGGTCGACTCATTGCTCGCCTCACCCCATTTCGGTGAGCGCTGGGGACGTCACTGGCTCGACCAAGCCCGCTATGCCGACTCCCACGGCTACTCTGTCGATGCGCAGCGATCGATGTGGCCGTATCGGGACTGGGTTATCCGCGCCGTCGGTGATGACATGCCGTTCGATCAATTCACGATCGAGCAACTCGCGGGTGATCTGCTCGCAGGAGCTACCAAACAGCAGTTGATCGCGTCGGCTTTCCACCGCAATACGCTCATCAATCAGGAGGGTGGCACCGATGCGGAACAATTTCGACATGAGGCGGTGGTCGACCGCGTAAATACCACCGGTGCGGTCTGGCTCGGATTAACACTCGGCTGTGCCCAATGCCACACGCACAAGTACGACCCGATCTCACATCGGGAGTACTATGAGCTGTTCGCCTTCTTCAATTCGGGCACCGATGTGAATAACACCGGGGCCACCGTCGCCGTCGCCCGCGGCGAGGCGCTCGGTATCCCTCCTTCGCCTGCCGACCACCAACGGGATGCCCATCAACAGCAGCGGGAAGCCGAACTGCTGCAAAGCCTCCTGGCTCAGCAGCAGCGAGCACAACAGTCAGCCGCGGAAGCCGATCCGTGGCGCCCAATCCGATTCCGCGGTGCGCGAATTGAGGACGGTATTGAAGGCGACGCCGGGTTTCAGCCGCTAGAGGACGGATCCCTGTTGGTGGTCGGCCAGCCGGATCCCAATACGAGCTACCGCATTGAGCTCCCAACTGACCAACTTGCGGCTCCCAAAGTCGACGAGCCGGCGGCTCACAGCCCCGCAGCTCGCCCGCGCATCGCCGCGCTGAAGCTCCGTGTGCTGAGCGATGATGCGCTGCCGCAGCGGGGCCCTGGACGAGCAGGTAACGGCAATTTTGTCTTGACCGGCGTCAGCATCCGCGTGGGAGAGCAAGAGGTTCGCCCGACCGCCGCCTCCGCCGATCACGAACAGCCGGGCTATCCCGTCACCGGCGCAATCGATACCGATCCCAAATCTGGCTGGGCGATCAATGTTGGCCCGAGTTCCAGCAAGGTGATGAATACAAATCACGAGGCAGTGTTCGTGTTTGCTCCGCCGCTCGAAGTTCCAGCCGGAGCGCCGTTGGTTGTGCAGCTGCACCATCAACTCAACGCAGGCTATCTGATTGGCCGGTTCGCGATCGAGGTTTCAGCAACAGAACCGCCCACGATTCAGCCCCAGCCTAATCCCCAGTTGATCAAGGCGCTGCGTCGCGATCCCGCCAAACGTTCCACGAATGAACGGAAACGCGTTGTGGATGCTCTGCGGCAGGCATTTCCAAGTGAACAGCAGCTGTTTGGCGAGCCTGAGACAGTCAATCTGATGGTGATGGCCGACCTGCCAACCCCGCGTCCGACCTTCATCAGCGTTCGCGGTGACTTCTTGCGACCGGACACCGAAACTGGAGCACTTGCTCCCGGCGGCTTGGCGGCCGTTTCGCCGCCTCTGCTGGCAAAGCCCGACCACACGCGACTCGATTTAGCCAAGTGGCTGGTCAGCCCGGAGAATCCGCTGACGCCGCGAGTCACCGTGAATCGGGTTTGGATGCGTTACTTTG
The DNA here is from genome assembly GCA_937904535.1 of uncultured Planctomycetaceae bacterium. Lineage (GTDB taxonomy): Bacteria > Planctomycetota > Planctomycetia > Pirellulales > Pirellulaceae > UBA6163. Next base: position 7,978 of record CALELC010000096.1, on the reverse strand, counting down.
GTCGCGGACTGGTCGAAACCGAGGAAGACTTCGGCACTCAGGGTTCAGCACCGACCCATCCGGAACTTTTGGATTATCTCGCTCGGCAGTTCCAAGTCCGCGAGCTGTCGATGAAAGCGCTGCACCGGTTGATCGTGACCAGCAGCACCTATCGGCAGTCATCCGCCTACCGAGAGGATCTCCGCGAACGCGACCCGCGTAACGAGTTGCTGGCTCGCCAGAACCGGCTGCGGGTTGAAGCCGAAATTGTGCGCGACGCGGCGCTGACGGCCAGTGGCAACCTCGATCGCACCCTCGGCGGGCCGAGTGTTCACCCACCGCAGCCTGATGGCGTGTACTCGTTCACGCAGAACCAAAAACGATGGGATCCTGATCAAGACGGCAATCGGTTCCGCCGGGCGATGTACACGGAGTTTTTTCGCAGTGCACCGCATCCGTTGTTTGCGACGTTCGATACACCGGATTTCCAGACCGTCTGCACGCGGCGAGCCCGCTCCAACACGCCGCTGCAGGCACTGACAGTGGCAAATGACGAAGCGTTCGTCGAATTGGCTCGAGCGATGGCGCAGCGGGTGCTCCGCGAGGCGGGCGATCGCAGTGCATCGGCGCAGCTTGAATACGCTTTTCGGTTAGGGCTCAGCCGTGGCCCCAACCAGTCCGAAGCGAATATCTTGCGTGACTATCACGCATCGCTGATCGAAACCCTGCAGCAATCGCCCGCAGAGGCGAAAACGCTGCTCGGCCCCGGTTGGCCGGAAGCTGCCGATACGGCGTCAACGGCCGATGCCTCGGCAACCTCCGATGCCGACCTCGTCCACGCAGCGGCGCTGGTTGCGGTCTGTCGCACGATCTTCAACATCGACAACTTCATCACGCGTGAGTAGGCCCCGTTTCATGCGCAAGCCCAGTCCAAACTCGCTCCGTCAGCGTGCGGCATCACAACAACTCCGCGACGAAACTCGGCGGCACTTCTTTCGCAATTGTGGGATCGGTCTCGGTTCGATCGCGCTTGCACAGCTCTTGAATCAGGAGGCAAGTGCCCAGCGACGCAGCGACGCAGTCCGGATCGATCCGGCCAATCCGTTAGCACCAAGGCCCGTGCACTTTCCCGCCAAAGCCAAGAACGTGATCTTCCTGTTCATGGCGGGGGGCCCGAGCCAACTTGATCTGTTCGAGGACAAACCGAAACTGCGGGAACTCAGCGGACAAACGCCGCCGGAGAGTCTGATGAGCGGCAAGCGGTTCGCCTTTCTCAAGGGGAACGAGACGCTGCTCGGATCGAAGTTCAAGTTCGGCCGGTATGGCCAGTGCGGGATGGAACTGAGTGAATTGATTCCGGAACACCGCAAGATTGTTGATGAAGTTTGTTGGCTGCGGGGGATGACCACCGACGTCTTCAATCATGGCCCCGCCAAATTATTCATGAACAGCGGATTTCAAGCCCCGGGCCGTCCGTCGCTCGGTTCTTGGGCGACCTATGGGCTGGGAAGCGAATCAAGTGACCTGCCGGGATTCGTGGTGTTGCAGTCGGGGCCGCGGGGCCCGCGCGCCGGTGCCACGCTCTGGAACAGCGGCTTCCTACCGACGTCGTATCAAGGTGTCCCCTTTCGCGGGCAAGGTGACCCGATTCTCAACCTCCGCAGTCCCGACGGCGTTTCTCGCACGAGTGAACGGCGGTTCTACGACACGGTGGCAGCGCTCAATCAAACTCGACTGGACGAAGTCCGTGATCCAGAAATCATGACGCGGATCAACGCCTACGAGATGGCGTACCGGATGCAAACCAGCGCTCGGGAACTCATGGAACTCGATCAGGAAACCCCCGAGACCTTGGAACTGTACGGTGCCGAGCCTGGCAAGCCTTCATTCGCCAACAACTGTCTGCTGGCCCGGCGACTTGTTGAGCGCGGCGTGAGGTTCGTGCAGCTCTATCACACCAACTGGGACCATCACGGGGGACCGACCGAAAATTTGGACAAACACCTGCCCGAGGTCAGCCGCGAGATCGACCGCCCCTCGACGGCCCTCGTGCTGGACCTCAAACGCCGTGGATTGTTGGACGATACGCTGGTGATTTGGGCCGGCGAGTTCGGCCGAACGCCGATGGGTGAAGTCCGCGAGAGCGTCGGTCGTGACCATCATGTCGACGCATTCACTCTGTGGCTGGCTGGCGGCGGGGTGAAAGCCGGGTACATTCATGGACAGACCGATGAGCTCGGTTTTGGGGTCACGGAAGGGCAACTGCACGTGCATGACCTGCACGCCACGATTTTGCACCTCTTGGGTTTCGACCACGAGCGATTAACCTATCGCTTCCAAGGACGCGACTTCCGCTTGACCGACGTGCATGGACGTGTGGCTCACGAGATCTTCGCTTGACGCCGCTGGAGCCCGGCCACCAGAACGTGTTAAACGAAATGGCTCTCGACAAGCTCGTGCAATCTTTCGAACCAGCGGCTCTCTTCGTCGAGCCGCGGATTCTGCGCCGTATCATTCGGCTGGATCGAAGGATTCAGGGCTTCTACCTGTTAGTGCCCCATCGCGAAAGTTACACGATCGATCGCGAGCGGCTGCTGACCTTGGGCGATCGCGCCGAGTTGGGGATTGCGGAAGATGCAGAACTGCCGTCACGGCTAATTTTGCTCCCACGGTCGGACGTCGAGGACCTGAATGAGGTCAGCGACGCCAAATGGCAGATCAAACGCTACGAGCGGCGGATGTTTCACGCCAGCGTCCACCTGGAGCTGGAAAACGCGTTTGCGCACCGAGACACGCTCCAGACCTGGGCCGACAAGCGACGACGGCAGATTGGTCCGGCCGCGTTCGCTGAGATTCGCGATATCCTGCTGAACGACAATCATCTCTTTCCCGCGGCCAGCGATCACGAAACCTACATCGAGTTCGTAGCGGTCTACTTGGAGCTGCGGTATTTCGCCCGTTACGCGCTGGAGTGCTACTTCCCGGCGATCCATGACTGGCGTGAAATCGATCGGATCGTCAGTCAAGACATCAACCACCGGCAAATCTACGAACAAGTCCACATCCGGGGACTCGCTGATCCGAAGCCACGCAATAACAGTGGCCGCAAGGCGATCCAGGAACGGTTCTTCGTGCGACCGGTCGGCGAAAATCGCTTCCAACTGCTACAACAGAAAGTCCAGCGTGCGAACTCCCTGGGCAACAGTGTCAAAGCGGTGCTGGCAAGCGCGTATGCCGCGCGGTTAGCGCCCGAAGATTGCCGTGCTGCCGCGGAGGCCGATGCGCAGGTGCAATTGCTGCAATTCGCGGATCGGCTCCGACCGGTGCTCCGGCTGCCAGCTGAGGAGACCGAATCGCTTGCCGCTGCGCTGCAGCCGCTGCTGGCTCCAGCCGCGACCGGAGCGTTCTGCGACGAAGCCCGCTTGTTGTACGACCTGCAAAAAGCTTGCATCGCTCAGGAGCAGGAGATCCGGCGCATCAACCTGGTGCAGTGGTTGTTAGCGCGCGGGAAACGACCGCTTGATCGTCCCTTGCCGCTCCTGTCCGAGGCGTTGGTGCTGCGGCACCTGCGGCGCGCCACACGCCGAGTCACGGGCGCACGCGTCAACAGCGCCGCTCGCCAGCACCTGTGCGATCTGTTGGAACAGGCACTCAGCCAGATCGAATGCGGCTCACGTCAGCGGCTGCGGACACTGATCCAAGAGGTGCTCGAGCAGGTTGGGATCCAGCCGCAGAACGTGCCGGAACGGGTGGCGGCACAGAAGGTAACGGAGGAATTGGTCGACCAGATCTTGGAACGCAGCTATCTGCGGATGGCCGATCTGCGCGACACACTCTCCAAAAACGACTTGAAGTTGCCCGACGTCACCTCGGTCGCTGACGTGATCGAGGGCGATCGGCTCTTGCAGGCCGATCGCCGATTCGACGTGGTGCTGGACGGCGTTTATCGCCGAGGAGCGATCTATCAGCGGCTGCCTCAGATGCTCAGTTCGCTGGCATTCGGAACCTCGATCGGCAGATTCCTGACGTTGTTCCTGGTTGTCCCCTATGGCGGCGCCTTCCTGACGCTGGAGTGTTTGCGGCACCTTGGGCTGCTGCCAGGCGTACCGGTGCCGAGCACGCATCAGCTCATCGATCCCGATCAACCCGATACGCTCGGTCCCACCGAGGTCGACCCCTCGGTCCATCCGCCCGTGGACTGGATGTTCGTGTCGGCGGTTTTGCTGCTGGGCACATGGATCTCCCTTTTGATTCACCGGCCCGATTTTCGAGCCAAGAATGCCGCTCTGCTGCGGGCCGGCGGCCGCGCCGCTCGTTCCCTGCTGATCGACCTGCCGGCCAGGGCGCTGCGTTCGTCGTTCGTCCAGCGGATTCTCAATAGCTACGCCTACGCGGTGCTCCGCGACTATCTGCTCCGGCCGGGCCTGATCACGGGGCTGTTGTGGTTCATCGCGGACCTCACCGGATTTCCCTGGAGCAACCGGCTGACGTTTGAGGTGTTTCTGGTCATCGCCCTGTTCTTAAACTCGTCGCTCGGCACGGTCGTCGCAGAAGTCGTTACCAATTACCTCATCTGCCTGTGGCACAACGTCAAAATTCGCGTGGTGGCGTCAGCACTGCAGTGGATCAACGATCTGTTTCGCAGTCTGCTGACCGGGGTCGAACGGGTGGTGTACGCAATCGATGAGTGGCTGCGATTTCGATCCGGCGACAGTCGGTTGGTTCAAGTGGTGAAGATGACCGGCGGCGTGATCTGGTTCTTCGTTGCTTACCTGGTGGTGTTTGTGTTCACTCTGTTGGTCGAGCCGCAGATCAACCCGATCAAACACTTCCCCGTGGTGACGGTCTCTCACAAGTTGCTGTTACCCACGGGACCGGTGATCGTGCGTGAGTTGACGCCGTACTTGGGACTAGCGCGTGCTCATACCCTTGTCTGGACGACGATCTGGTTGATCCCCGGCATGTTCGGATTTTTGGTGTGGGAGCTGAAAGAAAATTGGCGGCTGTTTGCTGCCAACCGATCACGCAACTTGCGTCCTGAATCGATCAGCGGGCACGGCGAAACCGTCCTCCGCTTGCTGCGTCCCGGTTTTCACTCAGGCACCCTTCCCAAAGCTTTTGCAGCTCTACGCCGTGCGGCGAGGAAAGCGACTTCAGCGTCCGATCCCCAACTCCGCCGTCGCTGGGCTCAGATCCATCGTGTCGAAGAAGAAGTGACGCGTTTTGTCGATCGCCAACTGATCTTTCTGCTACGAGAAGTCGGCTTCTTGCGACACGTCGGTGTGTCGATCGGCGGCGTGCATGTCTCGGTCAGCCGGATCGACGTCACGCTCGTCAATGCCGAGGGCGACGTCGACGGTCCCGATCAGGCTGTCACGTTGGCCTGGGAATATCGCGACGGTCAGCTGGTTGGCTCGACCAGTTCGGCTGCCTGGGTGGAAGAACTCGACTCGAGCCAACGCAATATCTTGAAATCCGCCATCTCGGGCTTATTCCAACGCAGCGGTGTCGAAAGCGTCAGCGGCCCGCTAGCATCCGCGGTCCGACCCACCACCGATTGGGATGATTGGGTCGAGACCTGGCGAAATGCTCGTAAAGGCTGATGACTAAGAAGCCATCAGCTCCTTGATCGGGCCGGTGCTATCGGCAAAGCGATCGACCGGCGCCTTCAACGCATCGAGCATCGTTACGAACAGATTGCTCATCGGCGTCTTGGGCTCACAGCGCACGTGTTGGCCGGCAACGATGCGGCCCCCACCCTTTCCAGCGAGCAGCACCGGTAAATCGACTGGGCTATGGCTGTTGCCATCGCGAAGCCCGGAGCCGAAGAGCACCAAGCTGTTGTCGAGAACATTCCCGTCACCTTCGGGAATCTGTCGCAGACGGTCGAGCAGGTAAGCATACTGCTCGACGTGCCAGCGCGTGATCCGCTCGTACTGCCGCAGGTTGTCCTCTTCATTTTGGTGGTGCGAAACCTGATGGTGCCCGCTGTTGACGCCGTCGAGGAACGAGAAGTTCATCCCGCTGACGGCATTGCCAAACATGAACGTGCACACGCGCGTCGTATCGGTCTGGAAAGCCATCACCATCACGTCCAACAGCAGCCGCACTCGCTCTGCATGGTTTGCGGGATCCGATTCCGGAGCCTGCGCAGGGTCCAGCGGCGCCAGCGGTTTCCAAGCAGGACCGCCGGGCCGAGCGGCGCGGTCGAGACGTTGTTCCAGTGCGCGAACCGACTCGAGATATTCATCGACCCGGTAGCGATCGCTCGAGCCCAGCCGGGTTCGCAGGCTCTTAGCATCCTCACGAACTTGATCCAGCAACGAACGGTCCGCCCGCGGCGTGCCGCCTCCACTGCTGGCGCGGACCAGTCGCTCAAATGCCAGTTTCGGATTGATTTCTTTGGGCAGCGGCTGAGTGGGCGTTCGCCATGAAATATGCGAACCATAAACGCGGGTATAGCCGACATTACCGTCCACGCCTTTGCTCACCGGCTCGGCTCCGAGCTCCATCGACGGCAACGGAGTGACGTCGGCCAACCGTGACGCGACCAACTGGTCCATCGAGATCCCGCCGCTGTTGAGATCGATCCCAGCGGTCTTCGTGATCGTCGTTCCGGTCAACCAACCACCGGTTTTGACATAGTGTCCGTCACCTGTATTGGTCGCTTTGTGCCATAGCCCCGACAACACCGATACGTCGCCGCGAAGCTCTGCCAGCGGCTGGAGCGTCTGCGAAGGTTGCCAGTCGAAACCGACCTGCTCCGGGGTCCACGTATCGGCCCGGATTCCGTTGGGCATGTACAACGCGGCAAATCGAACCGGTGGGCCACTTACCTCGGCTGCTTGACGAGCGTGTGCTGCGACCGGACGCATCGCTTCCAACCAAGGCAAGGCCAGCGCCACACCGGTCCCGCGAAGCATCGTGCGGCGAGAGATTGAAAAACTCATAGTTGCATCCTCGGTTTGGTACGAAACGGTTCACTCTCAATGATCGCCAACACCAGCTCATGAGCTCGGTAGTCCGCCTCACGCACCCGCTGGACAATCGTATCCAGGGCACACAAGTCGGCGGCTACCAATCCCCGGCCGAGTGCATAACCGAGCAGCTTGCGTGCAAGCTGCTCAACAAACACATCCCGCTGGTCCAACAGGTGTTGCTTTAACCCTTCAATGCCATCGATCACCTTTCCGTTGGGAAGCTGAGCCGAGGCATCAATGGGTCCCGCGGCGTCGTTGTCACGCCAACGGCCAACCATGTCAAGATTTTCCAAAGCAAAGCCGATCGGATCGAGCCGATTATGGCAGGTCGCGCACGTTGGGTTGGCTCTGTGGGCCGCAAACTGCTCACGCATCGACAGGGCTCCCGACTCCACCTTGGCTTCGTCGAGCGCAGGGACATCGGGCGGCGGGGGTGGGGGCGGGCTGCCCAGGAGGTTGTCGAGCACCCACACCCCGCGAAGCACCGGACTGGTGCGTTTGGGATAAGATGCGACTGCCATCACACCGGACATGGTCAGCAGACTGCCGCGAATGTTCCCTTCCGGCAGTTCAACACGCACCAAATGCTGCCGGATCTCGCCCTCAAGCTGCTCCCGCGGAATGCGGTAGAGCCGCACCAGTTCGGTCGTCAAGAACGTCCAGCGTGCATCGATCAACTCCAGCAGCGACGCATTCGTTTTTAAAATCTCGGCGAACACGTAGCCTGGCTGATCGCGCATCGCCGTCCGAGTTGGGTCGTCGATCCAGGGATAGAGTTCGGGATCGGGAAACCGCGTCCGCCCCAGCTCCGACGTTCCCAGCCACTGGCCAGTGAACGACAGAGAGGCGTCGAGCAACCGCGCATCACCGAGCATCCGCAGCACCTGGGCACGCAGCTTTTCCGGATCCCTCAGTTCACCGGCATCAGCGGCCCGGCGAAGCGGCTCGTCGGGCATGGTCTCCCCGAGAAAATAGCTCAACCGCACTGCCAGCTCGTGATCCGAAAGCGGCACCGCGTG
>CALELC010000095.1 GCA_937904535.1 uncultured Planctomycetaceae bacterium | reverse complement strand
CTCTGCGCTCGGCTCATCAGCTTGGGATCCCTCGGCGCTGCAGCAGTTCAGTCCCGATCAACAGGCCGAACTGGCGGAAATGCTCGATCGCTATCTGGCCGGTTGGGAAGCGGGGGAGCCGCCGTCGATTTCGAGTTGGGTTCAAGGACGCCCGCAGATGGAAGCGGCGCTGCGGAACTACATCGCTCAGTTAAACGATCTGCAGAATGCTTTCCATCCGCAGGCGGGGAAGCAGGACGACAGTTCCAGCCGAATCCAACTGGTCCCGTTCGGTCGCAACGCTGCGCCGCAGCCGTTTGCCAGCCGGCGGCCGGTCGAGAGTCCGCCGCCTTCCACCGGGCACGGACCGCAAACGCGACTGGGAGATTACCACCTGCTGGGCGAAATCGGCCGCGGCGGGATGGGGATCGTCTATCGCGCTCGGCAATTGTCGCTCGGCCGGGATGTGGCGATTAAGACGCTGCCGTTCGCCGCGGTGCTCGATCCCAAGCAGATCAAGCGGTTTCAAAACGAAGCCCAAGCCGCTGCGCAGCTGCACCACCCGAACATTGTCCCCGTGTATGCCGTGGGATGCGAACGCGGTGTTCACTACTACAGCATGCAGTTGATTGAAGGGTTGTCGCTGGAGCAGGTCGTGGCCGACTTGCGCGCTGGAGGCAAGGCCAACGCGATCTGCCACCAAACGACGTTGATCCAACCCGGCGAAGCGATTGCCCCGCCCGCTACGCCGACGGCGCCCGATGTCGACACCCGTAAGAGTCTGCCGAGTTCGACCCTGGCCTCGATCCGCAGCCGCAGCCACATCGAATCGATTGTGCGGCTTGGGATTCAGGCGGCCGAGGCGTTGCACTATGCCCACCAGTGCGGCGTGATCCACCGGGACATCAAACCTTCGAACCTGATGATCGATGGACGTGCGAATCTGTGGATCACCGACTTCGGCTTAGCCCGCTGCCAACAGACCTCACCGATGTCGGTTACCGGGGATCTGATGGGAACGCTGCGGTACATGAGTCCCGAGCAGGCATCCGGGCGGGTGCATGCGGTCGATCACCGTACCGATATCTATTCGCTCGGCATTACGCTGTATGAGCTGTTGACGTTGCAGTTGGCGTTTGACGCGCCCAACCGGATCGAGCTGATCACATTGATCAATCAGTCGACTCCAGTAGCGCCGCGTAAGCTCAATCCGGCGATTCCTGCTGACTTGGAGACGATTCTCTGCAAGGCGATCAGCCGGGAACCGCTGGAGCGTTACGAATCGGCGGGCGAGTTGGCGGAGGACCTGCAGCGGTTTTTGCGCGGTGAGCAGCCGCTGGCTAAACGTCCGACCTATCTCGATCAGACGATCAAATGGGTGACGCGCCACAAGCACCTCTTCTTGGCGACCTCGCTCAGTCTATTGGTGACCCTGTGCGGATTAACGGTGGCGACGGTGATGATCGCCACGCACAAGCGTTTGGCGACCGAAGCGAGCGAACGGGCTGACCTGCACCTGATGCAGACCAATCGCGTGGTGCAAAACTTCGGCTCACTGGCGATTGACCGGCTGCGTGGGATCCGCGGGGGGGAGACGCTGCGGGCTGAAATCCTGGCCGAGCTGACTCAGTACTACCTCGATTTCATCGACTATGCCCAGGATCAGCCCGAGCTGAAATTGCAGTTGGGCGAAGCCTACGGGCAGCTTGCCAGCGTGTATGTGCACAGCGGCCAGCGGCAGGCTGCCAGCAAAAGCTATCTGCAAGCGATCGAGACGCTGCGGCCGCTGCCGGAGTGTTCACCGGAGGCGCCGCAGTTTGCCGCGGTGGCTGCCAGTCGCTTGGCGCAGGCCTACGGTGGGTTGGCCACGTTGCAGGCCGAGGACAGCGGTGTGTCGCCGCTCGCGGTCGGAGGCTGGAGTGACAACCTGCAGCAGGCGGTTGATCTGCAGCGTCAAGCCGCCCGCATGATGCCAGGTGAGAATGCCTACGCCATCGAACTGGCTGCACTGATCATTCAGCAAGGCGATCTGTTGCTTCGCAACCAGCTTCTGGAGCAAGGGCAGCTCGCGTTGCAACAGGCAATCGAAATCCTCGACGCACAGTTGCTCGATCCGATGGTGGACCTGCGAGTGCTCGAACTCGACACCCTGTGCCACAACAATTTGGCCTCCTTCCATCAACAATCCGATCCCGTCACGGCGGGCCGGCTATTGGCCCGTGCGATTCGGTCGGCGGAAAAATGGGTTGAGGCGCAGCCAGCCGCCGAGCACAGTCGCACGCACCTCGCACGCGTGCTCGCCAATGCTGGGGCGCTGGCCGTGCAGACCGAGCAGCGCGAGCAAGCCGAGCGTTGCTTGACAGACGCGATCGAGCAGTGGAGCCACCTAGCGGCGAGGGTGCCGGACGCTCATCATTACCATGCCGAGTTAGCCGCGAACCAAAACAGCCTGGGTCAATTCTTATTGACACAGCAGCGCTGGAACGAAGCCGAAACACAGTTTTTAGCAGCGATCGATACGCTTGAAGCCAGCGCCGCAGCCCGCGAGGAAATCGACCCAGGCAGTTCCTCCGCAGTGTTCAGCGACTTAGCGAGCGTGCAAAACAATTTAGGACTCTGCTACGAAAAGTGGCAGCGGATCGATGATGCCACGTTATGGTATTCCCGTTCGCTTGAGTGCCAGAGTCAAGCCTTATCTCGCGACCCCGAGAACCGCACCATTCTCGAGCGTCTCGCCCTTCATCAGCGAAACCTCGATCGCTTGCGTGCCGATCGGGGCGCTTCGGCGCGGTCGGCCGAGCAATGACTTGAGTGTCGCTTCACGGATTGAAACCATCATGAGTCAGGCCAGCGGAATCATTCCTCCTCGCGCCCGGTTCTTCGGGACCTCTGGCAGCGCCGCGCCGTCAAAGCGACAGCTCGGCATCGAGACGCTCGAGCATCGTTGCCCGATGGATGCCTCGGCCGCGATGAGCGGCTTGGACGTCGAAACTTGGATCGGTGGCGGCGCAGCCTCCGGCACGCAGGCGTCGGTCCCGGCGATCACTTCCACGCTGCATGATTCGCACTCTCAAGGGCCGGATCAGCGCGCGATCCCTCCGCAACCGAACCCAGCACCATCACAAGCTCAGGCGTCGACCAAAGCGACGACTGCAATGCGACGGGCGGCAATGGCCAAACGATCGCCTGCCGTCGACTCGTTGCAAACGCCAGCACGGCATGATGCTGGTGTGCCGCAAGATTCTGGCACGGTTGCCGAGAACGTCGGCCACGAATCGTCCGCGCCTGATCCGTCGGCGACGTCTCCGTCCGACCACCGCGATGAAGCTCAAGGGCAATCGGTAGCAGATCAACCTACAGAGCTAACGCTCGGCTCAGCCAAACTGCCACACGATCCTACGGATAGCGGTGTCTCTGGACTGGACAACTCGTTGGACGATTCCGGCAGCTCAGGCGAATCTCGCAAGAAAACGGATGACCAGACCCCTGGAGCACAGTTAAATCCCAGCCTCGATCCGCCGATCTCGAGTCCGGATGAGGGCGATGAGGGCGATTTCGCTGACCCGTGGGCGGGAACTGAACCGGCGCCGCCCTACTCAGAGTTCGACGTCGAATGCCCGCCTGCTGCAAAACCTGCTCCGATCAGCTTCGTGATGCCGCCGGGGCCTGCTGGTTCCATCGGGCTTTCGTCTTCAGGACGCGATTCGACTGACTACTGGGCCACCGGCAGCAAGGCGAGGGCTGCTTTTGAAGATGAGCCCGAGATTGGTGCGGGCACGGCAGCGATCCGTCAGCCTCGCCAGGTTCGTGGTGATTCCGCAGCGCCCCGCGCGCGGTATTACGACAGTTTGACAGCGGCTGATGAGCCGCCAGTGGATTCCTTCCGCAGTCGCTCAACACCGCTGCGGGATTTTGCACGTCGGTTGGAGCCGTTCGAAGGTGGAATCGCGATCGGTTCGAGGAACCAGACGCCCGCGGACTACGCCGCCTACAAGCAGGAACGGTCGCGTTCGCTGCCGGCCGGATCCGTCGCGCCGTCCGAGGCTGACGAAGCGTCTCATGCCAACCAGACCGATCTGGCGATCAGTGCGTTGGTCGAGGAAGACATTCAAGCCGAACAGATTGCCACCGAGGCGGTCGAGTCGGGAATGTTGATCACCACGGTGAGCTTAGCGATGCAGGAACCGTGCGAATCGAATCCAACATGCGGTCGCGAGAGCTGCGAGGAGGCGATCGTTGCCACACTCGCGCCGTCCCAAGAATTCATGATCAGCCTCAGTCGCTGGGCTGCGCTTGGTCTACTGGTGAGCCACCGCATTTCTCATCGGATCGCCGGGCGTGGCGGAGCGATGAGTTGGTGTTCGGCGGTGCGAGCCCGCCTGACCGGCCGCCGATCTCGCAACAGCTAGTCCAGACGGCGGTCAGTCGCTGCGAAATCGGCTAGGGTGTCGACGACGTCTAGGGTGTCGATGACTTGGTGTGCGACTCTTCCCACAGCATCGTCAGCCGCTGCACGGCGGCGTGGACGCGGCTTTTAACCGTGCCGACCGGGATGCCCAACACATCAGCGGCTTCGCGGTACTTCATGCCTTGGAAGTAGACGAGCTGGATCACTCGTTCCAAGGAATCGCCCAGGCCGGCGACAGCCTCGCGCACCCAATTGCCTTCCTCTTGCCCACCTGCTGCATCCAACGGATCGCGGGCGTTGCTGACGAGCTTATCTGCCCACGAACGCGTCTGCTGCTCGCCTTCGCTGGTCGCAGAAGTATCAAGGCTGACCATCCGGTGCCGCTTAAGCCGCCGCTGCACGTCGATCGCCTGGTTCGTCGCGATCGCGTACAGCCACGGCCGAAACTTGCGGGCACTATCAAACTGGTCACACTTCAGGTGCACCTGCAAGAAGGTGCCTTGGAAGGCGTCTTCGGCCAATTCAGCGTTGCCGATGTAGCGGCGCAAGTAACTGAAAATTTCCCGTTCGTAGCGCCGCATCAGAATCTCAAACACCTGCCGGTCGCCGGTTTCGCTATAGCGGCTCAGCAGCAGCTCGTCGCTATCTTCGATGGTGTACGTTGGCGTCGGCACCGAATGGCTCATCGCTCTTTCCCTACGTTTCCGGGACACCTGTTGATGAGAGGAGTTTGAGAGGAGGAGATTGCAGGAACTTCATTCGCCGTTCCTGCGGGGTTAACGGCGGAGTCGTTCCCGCAGAGGGTGATGATTCCTACTTCCTGTCGCCTCTGCGTGTCTACCATTATGGCAGTCAATCCCCTCGGGTCAAATCAAACCATGCGGGTTTGGCCGGTCGGCGGGAGGTGCTGGGACGGCTCCTTACTCCGGCGCCGGACGGCGAAAAACCGCTACTACGTCTTCGATCGGCACGACAAATAATTGGTTGTCGTGTTCCAAATCGACCGGAATCGCGTTTTTGGGGTGGAACAGGATCTTGTCGTATTGCCTCAGCGGCACGTCTTCATCGTGTTCGATCGCTGCGCTGATGGTCACGATCCGGCCCGTAATGGTCGGGATTTCCGCTGCGTCAGGCAGGGCGATGCCGCCTTTGGTCTCGCGTTTGGGCTCATCTTTACGGACCAAAACCCGCGGGCCAATCGGCTCGACCACCTCCAACGGTAAGGCTGTTTTATGTTTACTCATGTTCACCCGAGATTAAAACTGCAAGGCATGTCGTGAAATTAACGCCGCTGGCGCTGCAAGCCAAGGCCACGCTGGCGAGGCGAGGTCTGGCAGATGCTGTCAGGCGTCTTGTCGCGATGCCGACGGCCTGGCGGCTGGCAGGTCAAAGTCGGCCGCAGCCCGGTCGCGATGCAGTAGCACCAGAGCCCAAATCGCGATTGGAACCTGAAACACGCTGAACATCCCGCAGGGAAAGAGTGCCGCCCACGCGCCGATTTTGGCCAGCCACAAGTTCCGCCTCTGGATCATTTGCAAGCCACCAGCAATGCCCAGCCCACGCGTGAGCAGCGCCAGCGACAGCATCA
>CALELC010000094.1 GCA_937904535.1 uncultured Planctomycetaceae bacterium | reverse complement strand
AGCCGCTGCACATGCGCCACCACGTCGCTCAGTCGTAGGTGCCCCAACACCACGCCATTGATGCCGACGACCGCCGCTGCGGGGCCCGCCTGAGTTTTCCACCAGGCCTGCAACTGATCGAGGGTCATGTCGGCACGTACCGCAGGCGCCGCCGAACTCATCACGTCAGCGACGCACAGTCCTTCCACCATCTCCCGCACTTCGACCTGTTTTGCTTCCGCCAGGCCCGCATAGACGATGAATGCGGCGATCAGCACCATCACAAAGTGCGGCGGATCGCTGGACAGCGCGAACACGGCCATCAAGATCGCGCATACCAGGCCGATTCGCTGCGCCCAGCGGGTGGCCGGAGCATAAGGCATGACCATCGCCAGCAGGCTGCGCAGCACCCGCCCTCCATCCATCGGAAAGGCAGGAATCAAATTAAACAGCACCAGCACGATGTTGATGACCAAAATCGACAGCACAAAGCCCAACAGCGATGGTCCATCGAGAACACCTCCGAGCAGATTTTCAGCCGCTTCGAGTTGCTCTGGCGGCACCGTGCCGTTGAACACTCGGTACAGCAAATCGAACAGCCAGCCGCCGCCAAGCGCATAGATCGCCCCTACCAGCAATCCTGCGATCACCACGTTGACCGCGGGCCCGGCGATCGCAATCACGAATTCTTGATAGGGCACCTGCGGGATCTGTTTGAGCCGCGCCACGCCGCCGATCGGTAGCAGCGTGATGTCGTGCGTGTCGACGTCATAGCGTCGGGCTGAGAGCGCGTGACCGTACTCGTGTAGCGTCACGCAAACGAATACAGCCAGGAGCTGAGCCACCGAAAACGCGATCATCGCTGGCACCGCACCGGACGCCCAGGTGGCGTAAACGACGTAGGCGATCAGCAGCGAGAAGGTCCAGTGCACATACAGACTGATCCCGAAAAAGGTGCCGAGTTTGAAGCGTTGTGAAGCCAATGAAAATCGTTTCGCATTGAAAGACGGGATGACGACAGGCGGGAGGAATCGAACACAGCCGCTCGGATGTCGCTCAAGCAGCCAGCAAAGCCGGCCAGCGACTGGGCCGTCACCGAGGTGTGTACACCGATAAGGGTCGGACGTGAGCCGCAGGCGCCACCCGCACTCCGCTATTATCCGTAACAGAATCCAGGAATCACTGCTGCGCCGGCGTCTCATCAAGCGGCAACGCCTGTCGCTGCACATCGATCACTACGTCGGCCACGATGCGGTCGTCGTATTGCGTCAGATTGGCTCGGCCGCCGCGAAACCAACTCAGCACCGGAGCGAGGTAGCCAGCCGGTGGGACTTCCGGCACTTCGCCTTGGTTCCAGGAGGTACTGACCCAGTGTTGGCTGCCTTCGAGAGACAGCGGATTGGCAGCGAGCATGTAGCGTCCGCCGAGCGGATCCTGCAGTTCGCCTCCGAGCAAATCGCGCGCGACGCGCGGAGCCTCCTGCCGATCGACCTTCAATTGCCGCGTTAGCAGCCCGAGCAAATCCGCACCGGCTCGCGATGCCGCGGCCGTCCGCTGAAATAACTGCTCATTCGCCCAGGATTGCAACCGGCTGCCGACCAAATTTCCGACCTGAACGCGAACTTGTGCCAAGTCATCGGCTTCGTCGGCGGCGATGAACGGCAGCGACGCCTGGATCACATCCGGTTGGAACGAGACGATGCTGAAGCCACCACCCTGAAAGCGGTAGAGTCCGCCCACCAGCCGCGTCATTCCTGGACCCACCGGTTGTCCACGGCCGAGCCCCAGCGGCAAACGATCCAGCAGACCCGGCAGCGGCCAAGCGCCGATGTAGCCTGGTAAGGACCGCAGCGCCCCATAGCTTTTCAGTATGCCATCGAACTGTTCCGGCGCCGGTGGCACGGTGTCCTTGATCGCAGCGAACAGGTGATGAGGCGGGATCGAACCGCGAAGCTGGTCAGAAACGACGTGTGCCTGGGCCGCCACGATGTCGTCGGGGGCGAAGTCGATGCGCACCCGCGTCGGCGGACCGAGTTGCTTGGCGATCTCCCCGTATTTCTCGGGCGACCACGGTGCGACCTCGGCATGTACCTCCAGCCGATCGATGCCCGGAGCTTCCGGCACCGTGTTGCGACGCATGCCGACGACGATCGGATCCATCTGTTGCCACTGCGAACTGTGGTAGTCGGCGATACGGCGATACCACTGGTCCTCTTCGGCCGTGACCGCTTTGATTTCCACATCGGCGATCGGCAGTAGGGTCCCCGAGCGACCACGCAGCGAATCGAGGATCTCATCGCCCGCTGCGATCACGCCGCTGCCATCTCCGCGGCGGCCGAAACCAAGTGGCAAGAAGCCGGCGTCGATCAGGTCGTCGATTTCCCACAGGGGCTGC
>CALELC010000093.1 GCA_937904535.1 uncultured Planctomycetaceae bacterium | reverse complement strand
AAAAAGCACGGCCAGCGCCGAAATATGGAGCCAGTACGCCCAGGCGACAGGCGAGCGTGCGGTGGCCCAAACAATACCTCCAGCAACCCCGCTGCCCTGCTCGCTCACCAAGACTGCCTAAGCGATCGCCAGAGTCGACTGGCTGAACATCAGCAAGCGTTTGTGCTCGCGGACCACGCGCAAGAACTGGTCTTCATCGACCGGCTTGGTGATGAAATCGTCGATCTTCATCGAATCGCAGCGGTGCCGCGTAGCGGTATCATCCGACGACGTCAGGACCACCACGGGAGTCGTGGCCCGACGATCGGGAAATGCCCGCATCTCGGTGACAATGTCCAGTCCATCGCCATCGGGCAAGCACAGATCGAGCAACAACAGATCGGGAACCGGAGCGCGGCTGAACACGCCTTCGCGTTTGAGAAACTGCAACGCCTCCGCGGTGGTGCGCACCAAAGTCAGCCGGTGATGCACCATCGATCGACGCAGGGCGTGAATCGTGATTTTGGCATCCATCAAGCCATCTTCGACCAGCAAAATCTCCATTGGCTTGGTCTGGATTTCACCCAACATCGCGGCCCTCCTCAGGCATAAACGAACAGTAAACTGCAATTTCCAAACTGGCAGTTCGACCGATAACGTACCAAGTTTGATTCTCCTCGACTGCCACCACGGGACAAGCACCCACAGGGGTGGGGCTTGATCAGCGCGGCCGGAACTTAGCCGGCCGCGAGCACTCGATCAGGTCTTGTTCCATCCGTTCGTGGTCTCGGAAACGCAACTCGAACTGATGCACATCGCTGATCAGCAGGTCGACGACCTCCGCTTTATCGTCGACCAATCCTCGATACTGCAACTCTTCAGCCCGTTCTGCCAAGTCGTTGACCAGCAGGTACAGGGAACAGTGTTGGGAGCGGATATCCTGCATTAAATGGCTGTTGACCGGAGCCATCGCAGCAGGCACCTCCATGTAACCGTACGTTTCCTCGAGAGCGAACTGCAACGCCAGCAGATCGCGAACTTCGCCCAACAGCGGCACGAGCTCACGCAGCCGCTGAGTCCGCTCGGCAGGTGATGTACAGACCGCGACGAGTTGTTCCAGCACGGTCCACAGATTCAAGTTGCTGTCCTTGATTTCCTGCAAAAATGCTGGATTGACCGTGAGCGTTTTCGTAGGCGTCGTGACACTCATCGGGGTAGCTACTCCATCGGAGGAATCGGCACTGAGCCTGTCTTCGTCGTTCTGGTCCAGCCCTGCTCGAACTTCAAGCCATCCCAGCTCGGCCCCAAAACCGACTCGCAGGACGCAAACTCGCGGAAGCACGCTCAAGATGAGATCATTCAGGTTACCGCCGATCGAACCCGGGCGTCAAATTTTTGTTCCCCGCGGACGCTGTCCCCCAAGTCCCATCAGCGGCGGAAAATGCCATAGCGGACAATGCACGCCAACGCGGCGACGCCATCGCGCCAACCGATTTTCTTGCCTTCGTCGTACCAGCGGTGCTGATATCGGATCGGGCGTTCGGTGAATCGCATGCGACGCCGAGCCCATCGCGCCGTGAGCTCGATCTCGATTCCAAAACGGTTCTCGCGGAGTTCCTCGCGGACCGCTGCCCAGGCGTCGCGCCGGGCCATCTTGTAGCAAGTTTCGATGTCGCTCAGCCGCAGCCCCAGCGCCAGGTTCGCCAACTTGGTGATTCCCGCATTCACCCACTCGTGCCACAACGGGGACACTTGGCGATCCGCGTGGCCGTAACGCGTGCCGTAGACCACATCGGCGCGGCCCTCGAGGATCGGCTGCATCAGGTAGCGGAAGTCCGACGGATCGTACTCCCGATCAGCGTCCTGAACCACGATGATGTCCCCGGTGGCAGCCTTCAACCCGGTGCGGATCGCCGCGCCTTTGCCACGGTTGTGCTCGTGAGCCAGCAGGCAAATATCGGTTTGATCAGCGTACGCAGCCAAGCATGCCGCACTGCCGTCCGAGCTGGCGTCATCGACGAGAATGATTTGCATCGGGATCCCGGTCGACCGCAATCGCGCGATCAGTTCATCGATCGTGCGGACTTCGTTGAACACCGGCACGATCACGCTGAGCACGAACGTGGGCGGCAGGGCAAAGATCCCTAGTCGCTGGCAGATCGGATCGCCCAG
Organism: uncultured Planctomycetaceae bacterium; assembly: GCA_937904535.1. Taxonomy (GTDB): domain Bacteria; phylum Planctomycetota; class Planctomycetia; order Pirellulales; family Pirellulaceae; genus UBA6163. Next base: position 3,044 of record CALELC010000093.1, on the reverse strand, counting down.
CCAGGCCCGACACCGATTGACGTGAGCCTCCGACCAAATCGCCGCTGGCTCGTCCAGCAGCGGGTGCGGCCCGGCCATTCCCGGTGGCTCCACCGGAATCTCTGCCGGCCGCGGAGGCGGATCATCCGGCAGCTCGGGCATGGGGCGAAGCGAGCCAGCGGCCGGTCGTGCGTGCATCATGAGGGTCGTTGAGGGAGTCAGCTGGGAGCAGCCCCGCTCACCATCCGGTGGGGATCCCGCGTCGGCGGGCTGCAGGGCGGAATGTAACAAAATAATTTTAGCTTGGTAAATCTCGCGAAAAATGATCGCGCGGTGGGTAAATTGTTGAGTTCAATGGGAAGTCTTGCTTGACAAGCGGACCGAACCGCGACAACACTTCTTCCCGGCATCAGACTTGTCTTTCGCATTTCCGTCCGTGCGGGTGCTCGACCTGGGTTCGCTAAGGAATGTATACATGCGCAAACCTTCCCATGTTACCCGCAACCCTGTCCCCCGAGGTGCTCAACCGATGTCCACTGTCATCCGCCGGTGTGCATTGAGTACCTCTTGACTGTGTGATCCTTATGTGTCCACCACTTGAAAGATTCGGGTGGCTGAACACGTCGCAGGGATCGCGGCGGTATTTCTTTTAGGAGGCGTAACTGATGGAACGACCACGGTGGCATAACCGCGTACTTGGAATGTCCCTCCTTTATTGAATTGTTCCCAGTGTTTTCGCGGCGGGGTTGCAACCCAATACCCCCTCGTCGATAGCATACAGATTGAGGTGTCAGCACGGTCGCTGAGCGTCGATCCGTGAAAAGGGAACTCTCTAGCGTAGTCGTCCCGGCAGGATGCTTGGACGACGCGTTTTTTTCTTGGCCGCTCTGCTCGGCAACCCATGAGAGATTTTAGCGAGAGGGGCGGCTATATTAGACGCCACTCTCATTCGCGCACTGCCCACCTCTCTGCGGCAGCTCATGCAATGAGCATTGCGAACTTCATAAGGTTCGCATCGTGTTCGATCTCACCGATTGTATTAGGGTAGCACTGCATCATGAATCTCAAGCCTTGTCTGTTCTCTTTGCTGGCGGCCTGTGCGCTGTTGGGTGCGTCCGCCAATCGCACCGTGGCCCAAGAACCGGAAGAGGTGCAACTCTGGCCAGGCGACGCGCCGCATGCCGGCGGCCAGGAAGCCGCTGATCGCCCCCGCCTCCACGTGTACCGAGTCGACTCCGATCAACCGACCCCGGCAATCGTCATCCTGCCCGGTGGTGGGTACGGACATCTGGCTGTAGGCCATGAAGGCGAAGAAATCGCTGCCTTCTTCAATCGCTTAGGAATCACGGCTGCCGTCTGCATCTATCGCCATCGCGGTGCCGGCAACGGAGGTGCAGGTTACGGGCATCCCGTGCCGATGCTCGACGCCCAGCGAGCAATTCGCACGGTCCGCGCTGCCACCGAACGTTGGAATATCGATCCGGCCCGCGTCGGTGTTATCGGCTTTAGCGCAGGCGGTCATTTGGCCAGCACGGTGTCCACTCATTTCGATGCCGGCAATCCACAGGCAGAAGATCCGATTGAACGAGTTTCCTCTCGCCCGGACTTCGCGATTCTCGGCTACCCCGTGATCGCTTTGGATCAACCTCATACCCACCGCGGCAGCCAACGGAACCTGCTCGGCGACAATCCTGATCCGGAACTGGTGAAGTCGCTATCCAACGAAAAGGCTGTCACAGCGCAAACGCCACCAACCTTTCTGTTCCACACTGCGGAAGACCAAGCGGTACCCGCTGAAAACAGCTTGCAATATTTCTCTGCTCTATTGCGCGCGGGCGTCACAGGCGAACTGCATGTGTTTGAAAAAGGCCGGCACGGAATCGGCCTGGCCGCTGATCACGGGGCTGCCAGTGCTTGGCCTCGGTTGTGCGCTCGTTGGCTGCAAACTCAAGGAGTGATCAAGCCATGATATCGACTTCGAAAGACTATCTTTTTCGCCCTCCCCATCATGCTATCAAGTCCTCCCAGCTTGCTGCGATCTTGCTACTTGCAATAGCGGCCTGTCCGATGCTGTGGGGGCAGGCGGTCGCCTACGGTGAGCAACCTACATCATCGGCAGCCGTTCCAGATCCAACGCCCTTCCCAACGCCGCCCAATCCCAAGGGTTTACAGGTGCAGATGGTGGAGGATGCCTTAGCGCTCGACATCCACCATGCCGGCATCAATGTAGATTTAACTCGGCTGTTTGAAACCCGCGGCACGCGCGGCTCCACTGAGTTTCAGTGGAAAGACCAGCAATACTCTATCAACGAACGCTATGCCCAGGGGCTTGATAGCCAAATCAAACCGCTCAGCGATGCGGGTGTGGTGGTGTATTTGATCCTCTTAGCGTATCCCAGCGGAGATGCCGAGAAGAACTCACTGATGTTGCACGCGGATGCAGACCCGGACCGTGCTTATACGATCGCTGGGTTTAATACGGCGAACCAAGCAGGTACTGACCGCTTCCAAGCGCTGGTCGCGTTTCTGGCGAAACGCTATAGCGAAGCGGATTCGCCGCATGGGCGCGCGTGGGGTTGGATCATTGGCAATGAGGTCAACTCTCAGTTCCGCTGGTACAACGTCGGCCCGAAATCGGTGGAGGCCTTTGCCAGTGAATATGAGCGAGCGGTCCGGGCGGCGCACGAGGCGGTCCGTACGTACTCCGCGCACGGTCGCTGCTACCTGTCGTTTGATCACCACTGGAACATCGCAGCCGAGGGTCAAGACAAACAAAAGGCTTACCCGACGCGTGCGGTGCTCGAGGCCTTTGCCGCGATCGCTCGGCAGCGCGGTGATTTTGAGTGGCACGTGGCTCATCACCCCTACCCCGAGAACCTTCGAGATCCCCGCAGTTGGCTCGACAAGACGGCCCTGCCCCGTGATGACAGTCCGCGCGTGACGTTCAAAAACTTAGAAGTCGCGACGCGTTTCATGCGACGGCCCGAAATGCTGTGGCAGGGCGCGCGGCGGCGAATCATTTTGAGCGAGCAGGGCACCGATGTGTTGCGCGGACCTGACGGCGA
>CALELC010000092.1 GCA_937904535.1 uncultured Planctomycetaceae bacterium | reverse complement strand
CGACCGCACACGTCGCTCGATTCCCCGCGGTGACGCGTTCGCAGCAGGTCGGCGAACTGCAGCGTCAGGTCATTGCACTCGAAAACATCGGTCACATACCGAGTGCGGTGTTCCAACTGCACATTTCGATTGAGCATCAGTTCGTTGGTACCGAACAGGAACACCACACGGCCGGAACAGCGCAAGTCGATCCGCGCCGGAGGCTCCGAGGACTGTCCCGGAGCGGGCAAGCGTTGAGCGCGCTGCGGGACCGGGTGAGCGGAGTTCGCTGCGATGGCCGCTTGGCCAGCCTTCGACCCCCACAGCCCGCCATCGGGAAGCGGTACGGTGAGCTGATGCAGGTAGATCAGTTCCATGCGGTCGAGAATCGACAGCGCGCCATCGCCGCCAGCGCCGAGGCGGCTGATCGGCGCCAGGTGCAGGGTTAAGTCCTGCCCGACCAGTTTGACGTCGCCGAGTCGCACTTCGATCGGCTGGGTGGTCCAGATCTTTTGAAAGTCGATGCCGAAGTCGCTGGACACGATCTCCAGATGCCCTTCGGGCGGCGGCGCTCCGTCTTTGGGATCACCCAATGAAATCGCCTTGCCGACACTCTTGATGCGTACTTCACCGATCATGCGGCCGCGCTCGATCGGCGGTGCGCCGCCGCTCATCATGTCGAGCGATTCGCTGAATTTGATTTCCGCGCCTTCGGGAGCATCGAGAATCAGTGGTGATTCGCTGTTCAGCCCCATCACCAGGCTCAGCGGCCAGAGTTTCCACTGGTCGTCACCGATCTGTTCCCAGTGTTCGAACAACAGCACGCCATCGCGGGTTTGCAGCCGTTTGCAATGTTGCAGTTGCCAGCTGTCAGCCGGAAACAGGTTGCTGAGTGAATTGTTACGCCGCAGCCCGGGAGTCTGAGAAAGTTCAATCGCCGGCAGCGGATCAGGTTCAAGCCATGCGACAAACGCGAATTGATAGACCGCGCACGCTGAGCCCAGAACGAGCAGGGCCGTCGCGTATCGGGTCAGTCGCTGTAGCATGTTGATTGCTGCCATCGTCGCAAGCTTACGACAATGCGTGCTGCTCCCAGGTGGAAGTCGCGCGCATCAGACGTTCGATCAATTCGCGCAGCACCCCTTGGCCACCGCGCGCTTGCATCACCCAGTCCGCGGCCGCAATTACATCGGTGCTCGCATCGGCCGGCGCAACGGCCAGCGCGACATGCTCCATCACCGGCAGGTCCGGCAAATCATCGCCAACATAAGCGGTCTCTTCCGGCGCCACTCCGAGCGTTTCCAGCAAATGCACCACAGCGGGCAACTTGGGGTCGACACCCTGTAAAACGTGTTTGATCCCTAACTCTTTGGCCCGCAGTCGCACCCCGGAGTGGATCCGCGAACTGACGATGCCAAACTCGCATCCCGACCGCTGCCAGACTTTGATTCCCATGCCGTCGCGGACATGGAACTGTTTCAGGTTCACGCCGAGTGTGTCGTAGTACAGTTCGCCGCCGGTCATCACTCCGTCGACATCGGAGAGAATCAGACGAATGGGGCGAGCCCGTTGCCCATCGCTGGTCGCGGTGGTCGTACCGGTGCTGAAGGATTCGTGCGACATCGCTTAAGCGCTCCGTCGCCGCACGGGCGCTGCAGGATGAGAGGGACTCGTTACCAGAGGCGACCGAGCCGCTGTCGCCGGCTGGGCCGCCGCCTGCCAGGCGGGTTCGCTGGGGACGGCTGCCACCGCGATCACGTCGGTAATGTCCAGCAATCCCAGCGGCCGCGCCGCCGAATCGACGACCGGCAATTCGCTGATGTGGCGATCACGAAGGATCTCAATCGCGTCGATCAGCAGCGTGCCCGATTCCACTTTCTCAAAGGAGGTGGTCATCACGTCAGCGATCGGACCATCGAGCAGATGATCGCGGCGGTTCTCGAGCAATTTAGCCAGGTCGCTATCGGTGAACAGGCCAACGACCTGCCCCTGTTGGTTGAGCAACATCACCGCTCCGGTGCGGCGGCCGGTGCGGCCAGTGGCAATCATTGTCTCGCGGACCGTGCCGCTTGCCGGAGCCGTGCGGCAAGCCGCCAGCGGGCGCATCAATTGGTCGACGGGCGCAAGTTGGTGTCCGAGGCTGCCGCCCGGATGGAAGCGTGCAAAGTCGCTGCTTTGGAAATCGACCAGCCGGCTGGCGAGCACCGCGATGGCATCGCCGATGGCCAGCATCACGGTGGTGGTTGTCGTTGGCGCCAGCCCGAGCGGATCGGCTTCGGAATGTTGGCCCAGCGTGACCACGATGTCAGCTAATTTCGCGAGCGGGCTGCGCTCGCTGGCTGTCATCACGATGAGTCCGGCACTGTGGTTTCGCAGATGGGGGGCAATCCGCAGCAGTTCGTCGCTGCGGCCGCTGTTGGAGATCGCCCAGACCCAGTCGTCCGGTCCGACACGCCCCAAGTCGCCGTGCACCGCTTCGCAGGGATGCAGAAAATGGGCGCGATTACCGGTGCTGGCGAGCGTGGCGACCAATTTTTGGCCGACCAGTCCCGCCTTGCCGACTCCGGTCACGATCACACTGCCGCTGCAGGCCGCGATCCGCTCAGCAGCGTCGACGGCTGCAGGGCCGATCGCACCGGCGACGCGGCTCAACGCCGCTGCCTCGGCAGCGACGACCGAGCGAATCAATCGCAGCCGTTCCAGCCGTGTTGCCGGTGACCCCGGTGGAGGGTGATTCACGCCTTGATCGTCCATGACTCGAGAACGTTGTTTTCCTTGCGGTCGCTGCCCGCCGACCGCTATCTCCGCGGACGATACTCTTGGCGGACGCCGTGTCACAAGATCAGCCATCAGCCGCCTGGACGCGTCGGTCTCCTTTGGCAGCCACCGTGATCCGTTCCTTCTCAGCAGCTAGTTGCGTATACTCCGCGGCAGAATGCCACTGATTGTCCAGCGGTCCGGCTTGCGCTGAGACCGCTTGTTTGCTGTAACCATGAAAAAGGATCCCATGACAGCTAATCCTTCTCCGCGCCCCCTGGCCGGCAAGCGGGCCGTTGTGACCGGTGCCTCCCGCGGTATTGGCCGGGGGATCGCCATTGAACTTGCCCGCGGCGGAGCCGACGTGGTGGTCAACTACCGCGGCAATGCCGAAGGCGGCCAAGAAGTTTGCGAGCGCTGCCGAGAGTTCGGAGTGAAGGCTCACGCGGTGGGTGCCGACGTGTCGACCGAAGCGGACGCCGAAGCGCTCTTGAGCCGAGCAGAAGAATTGCTCGGTGGGTTGGACATCGTCGTCTCCAACGCCGCGTACAGCGATCGTCAATTGATGCTCGACGCCGATCTGGAAGGTTTTCAGCGGACGATCGATGTCACAATGTGGGGTCCGTTCTATCTGGTCCGCGGTGCCGCCAAGCGGATGGTCGCCGCAGGCGGCGGAGGCAATCTCGTCGTCATCAGCAGCCCCCACGCTGTCATGGCCGTCCCCGGTGCGATGGCCTACAACATGGCCAAAGCGGCGATCGACCAAATGGCGCGGACGGCAGCCGTCGAGCTGGCGCAGTACCGCATTCGCGTCAACATCGTGCACCCCGGCTGGATCGACACTCCGGGCGAACGCAAATTCTTCTCGGAAGAGACACTGGCCGAACAAGCCGCGAAACTGCCGTGGGGCCGCCTCGGCCGCAGCGAAGAGATTGGTCGGGGCGTCGCGTTTTTGTGCGATCCCGGCAACGACTACATTACCGGTAGCACCCTGACGATCGACGGCGGGATTCAGTTGCCGTGGCGCGAGATGTATCGCACCGAAGAAAAGCCGGATGCCGCCGCAAGCTAGTCTTGG
>CALELC010000091.1 GCA_937904535.1 uncultured Planctomycetaceae bacterium | reverse complement strand
AAATGGCCGGCCGCGGCGGGCGGCTGCCTCCCCCGACACGATTCCCCCTGACGATTAATCGCTTGGTCATGTCCACCTCTGAACGCCGAGATGACGGCTCGCTCTGCACCGAGAACACCGCTAGGACACTCGCCTGCCGAGGGGTTCGCGGAGGGACGGCGGTTGACAATGACACCCGCGACGAAATTCTCACTGCCACTCGCCAACTGCTGGCGCTGATGATCCGCCGCAATGAGATCGAGTCGACCGACGTCGGCAGTATCATCTTCACCGTTACGAAGGATCTGACCGCCGAGTTCCCGGCGCTGGCGGCGCGACAACTGGGCTGGATCGACGTGCCGCTGCTGTGTGGCTACGAAGTCTCGGTTCCGGGATCGCTGCCGCGCTGCATCCGCATCCTGATTCACTGGAATACGACCAAGACGCAGCGCGAGATCCAGCACACCTACATGCGTCAAGCGACGATCCTCCGTCCTGATTTGACCAAATACCCGCCGGTCGACTTGGACGAACTAGATCGCTGGATCCGGCAGCAGATGGGCGAGGCTCCATGACGCGGCTCCGCTGGGAAATCGCCGACCGCCTGTCACCGCTGCACGCCGCCCGCTGCTGGGCCGCTGGAGCCCCTGGAATCGATCCGCAGGCAGTCAGCAAAATCGCTCCGCCGCTCACGCAGTTGACGCAGAGGCTCACAGCCGCTGAGATCGACCTTGCCGTGTTTTGGCGGCGACTGATCGCAGCCGCCGCGGCCGGAGCCGACGACCTGCAAGCCAGCCAGCAGGCGCTCGCGGCCGCTGGGGTGAGCGAGTTCACGCTATCCAGCACCGCCGCCGCGATCACTTCGCTGTTGGCCGAAACCCGCTTGGCCTACCTGGAACGCTACCCCAAACTAGCCGACCAACTGTCGCTTCGTGCCCGGCCGCTGCGAGAGCAGTGGGAAGCTTACGGTGGAGGACTATTACGCCGCGTAGCCGCGCTGACGCACGAATCGTTCATCCCCAAATCGATCACCGTCCTGCTGCTCTCGCCGTTCCGTGGCGGCGACGGCGACTGCTATCCGTCGTTGCCCAAGGTTTGGATCGAAGCGGTACTGGCGAATCCGCTTCCCCAGGTGCCCGAAGTCCTGCGCCTGACCTGGTTGATCGCCCGGCTCGGCTTGGCCGCGCAGGTGATGCCGGAAAGCCTCGATGACGCCGCAGAGCCGCCCGAGCAACTGTCCCGCAGCTTTGAGGTACTTTCGCTCGCGCTGCTGCCGGTCACGCTGCAAGCAGCCGCAGACTTAGACCTGGGCCCCGCACCTTCGCAAACTCCCCAATTGATCGATACCGCGGCAGCGGCCTGGAGTGGAGCCATCGACTCAGCGGTCATCGAAACCCTGCAGCGATGGTGGTCGCAGTCCGAAGAACTCAAGCCGCCGTTCCCGGTGGCCCTCAAGGCGCTGGATCGGATGTTACCCGGCGAACCCAGTCTTCAGCTCGGCAAATCAGGATGATCAACCGCAGCCCTTGGTCGAGCCGGTTCTATGCCACGGTCGTGTTCTATCCAACGCTGTGGTGGAATTGCGCGCTGGGCCGCTGGCTGAAGTTGCGGAACTGGTGGGATCCGATCGATCCGCTGGTGCTCGTCGGCGCGTATCCGTTCGTATCGGATGTGCGGCGACTGCACGACGCCGGTGTCCGCGCGGTCGTCAATACCTGCGAAGAGTACCGCGGCCCAGTGATCGAATACAAACGCTTGGGAATTGAGCAGCTCTCGATCCCGACCACCGACTTCACCCATCCGCGGCTGGCCGATGTACAGGCCGCGGTGGAGTTCGTCGAGTCGCATGTGCAGCAGGGCGACGTCGTCTACATCCACTGCAAGGCCGGCCGAGCCCGCAGCGCGACAGTCGCCCTCTGTTGGCTCGTCAAGTACCGCGGCATGACGGTCGAAGAAGCGCAGTTGCATCTGCTCAAGGCGCGGCCCCACATCAACCCACACATCCACCAGCGGCCGGTCGTACGGATGTTTGCCGACGCGCTGGAGAAACTACCTGCGGAATCACGTTAGTGCGCAAACAGCAACGTGCCGCTGTCGTCGCCCAGCGGCTAGCCGATCTCTATCCCAACCCACCGATCCCGCTCGACCACCAGGATGCGTTTACCCTGCTGGTCGCGGTGGTGCTCAGCGCCCAGTGCACCGACAAGAAGGTCAACCAGATCACACCGGCGCTGTTTCAAGTCGGCGGCACGCCCGAGGCGATGGCGAAGCTAGAAGTCGCCGAGATCTTGGAGATCATTCGCCCGCTGGGCCTGGCTCCGCAAAAAGCGAAGGCGCTGAAGGGCTTGGCCGAAGAGCTTCTGGCTCGGTTTGAAGGCCAAGTCCCCGACAACTTTGAAGATCTAGAATCGCTGCCCGGCGTCGGCCACAAAACCGCCAGCGTGGTGATGAGCCAGATCTTTGGCCATCATGCTTTTCCAGTCGATACCCATATCCACCGACTCGCCCATCGCTGGGGCTTGAGCGATGGCAGCAGCGTCACTCGTACCGAACGCGATCTCAAGCAATTGTTTCCGCCGGAGAGCTGGCGCGACTTGCACCTGCAGATCATCTATTACGGCCGCGAGCACTGCACCGCCCGCGGTTGCGACGGCACCCGCTGCCCGCTCTGCCGTGAGCTCTATCCCAACCGCCGCACCGCCGTCATCCACCGCAAATAATAACTTCGACACAGAACCACATCCTAATCGCAGCCTCAAGGCTGAACTCCAACGTTGGAGTCCAGCCTTGAGGCTGCTTCTGATGCTGGAGTCCAGCCTTGAGGCTGCTTCCCATTCAACCTTTCCATCATCTCAACTCACAATCCCCACCCCATCCCAGGCTAAAGCCTGAACTCCAACGCACTAAAGCCTGGACTCAAACTCGTTACATAGCTTTAGGCCCTTTCAATCCCGCATCGTTTCCCGCAGCCATGCAAGACATTCTGATCGTTGGGCTGGGCGGTTTTTTGGGCTCGATCGGCCGGTATCTTCTCAGCAGCCTCGTCCTGCACCTAACCATTCCCACTCGCTTTCCCTTCAGCACCCTAGCGGTCAACGTGCTCGGTTGCCTGATTATCGGCCTGCTCGCAGGATTCACGGAGCGGCAACCTGCGTTCAGCCCACAAGCCCGGCTATTCCTCTTCACCGGTTTATTAGGCGGATTCACCACCTTCTCGGCATTCGGGCTGGAGACCATGAACTTGCTCCGCCGTGGCGACATCGGCCTCGCCATGCTGTACGCCGGCGGCAGCGTCGTCCTGGGAATCACCGCCGTGGGGCTCGGGCTCAAGCTCATCACCATCCTCTCGCGATGAGGCCAACGACTATTCTGATGCCACGCCGCGCCGCAACAGACTGCCAACCGCCCCCGCTGTTATCTCACACAGTTCGGAGGAGGGTGCAACTCATATTACCCAAACACAAAGCTCGTTCGTATCAAGCTTGCTCTACAGGGAATTCGAATGCCAGCCTGGATTGCCTTACTCCGCGGAATCAACGTCGGCGGCCGAAACAAGTTGTCGATGGCTGAACTCAAGACAGCCTTTGAGGCAGTGGGATGCAGTTCGGTGCGGACCTACATTCAATCGGGGAATGTGGTATTTCAGGACGTGGCAACTTCCGCTGACGAGTTATCGAAGAAGCTGGCGATAGCCATTGAAGCGCGGTTCGGGTTTCGACCAATCATCTTGCTGCTCAACGAAGCAGAGTTCCGTATGGCGATGCAAAACAATCCGTTTGCAGATGCTGTATCCGTCCCCAAAACGCTGCACTTCTATTTTCTAGCATCCGCCCCTGCTTCACCTGACCTCGACGCGATTGCCACATTGGCCACCGCCACCGAACGTTACCAACTGATTGGCAAGGTGTTTTACCTGCACGCGCCCGACGGCATCGGCCGCTCGAAGCTTGCGGCTGGCGCCGAACGCAAACTCGGGGTTTCCGCCACCGCTCGCAACTACAGTACAGTTTTGGCGTTGTCCGAGATGCTCGCTTGCGAATAGCTCAGGCTGATGAACAACACTCTCAGGCACATCTAGTCGCTCAGCCAACCGAAGCGAAGCCTCGGCCACTCTCTGAGATTTCTTAGTGCTTACAGCATCACGCGATGCAATCACCACGCTCGCTAGCGTCCGGCGGATTCTCTGCGCGGTCCACCGACTCTCAATCCAGGCATTACCCCGCAACCCAACAAGTTCCTAGCCGCTGAAACCGGTGGGCAAACGCCTACCGAAGCGTGAGATTTTCAGCGAACCGGTCCATCAACTCCTGCAGTGGGAAGAGGCAGAACGGATGTTCGCGGCTGCTAAGAATGGATGCCGTACTCTCCGCCTGCCGCGCTTCCGGCAACCGCTCGTTGAGTTCATCTCGCAGTGGCTGAAGGCGAGCCGCCAGATCAGTGTTGACGCGGGTCAGTTCGTCATGCCAAGCCTTCTTGCTGCTTGGCGCCGAACCGTTGCGGCTGGGCTCAAAACGATCCGAAACAGCGCTGAGTTGACTGCTGAAGGCTTCAAAACCGGGGCTACCCGGGCGATTGGCAATCAGCTCTCGCTTCGCCTGCAGCAACGCCTCGGGCAATTCCACCCGATCCGCAAACCGCTCGGGAGCAAACCAGGTCTGGCGAATCTGTTGCCGCAGCTCGGCCACACTCGGCAAGTCATGCGGCAAACGCTCCGTCGTCGGCAGCAACATCGTCGCTGATACGACCATCAACTTCGGCGGCTCAATTCCAAACAACCGCCGCGTGATCTCATCGCCGAGTTCGTCGTATTTAGCGCCACCAATCCCATGGATGAACACATCGCTGAGCATCAGCCGAGCGTACATGGTTGTCAGCAGCGCTCGTGGCCGCAGCTTAAAATGCGGTCCGCACAACCCAGCCAATTCCGCTGCCGCAGCCCGAGAATCAGCTGGATGCGTGACACGAACAGACAGCCGCTGACGATCGGAAATCTCGAGCACGTCACCCTGACGCCGCACCCAAGCGCCGCGGCGCTGCGGCGAATCATCGGAATAGATCCACAGCGGCACCTCGGTCCAGCCGTCTTCTGTGGCCAGATTCGGCACCGGGTGAGCTGAGCTGCGGATCCCGTGGGCCTGACGATACTCGGCGGCGGACTGGTTATAGATCGACCGCAAACGGCCCGCATCCGCGGTCAGGGTCAGTACAAACGCGGCAAACGCTTCGCTGCGGCACAACACCGACAGCGGCAGCTCGAGCGTCTGTAGACCCTGTTCGCCTTCCAGCACATGCCGAGCCTGGGCAAGCGCACAACTGACGTTCTCGCAGCGCTGTGCCGCTGCCACCGCATGCGGCCATAGCTGGGTTACGAGCGGGTTCGGAACCAATGGCGAGATCACGTCGCAAACAGCCTCAGCGAACGCGTCGAAGGTCGCCCGATCGCGAATCCGATTCTGCTCAAACGGGACGCCGCCTGCGGCCGAATCGTAAGCGACGGTCGTGCGGCCGATTTGCCCCGTATGTGGGTCGCGGTGCGGCACACGAATCGAAGAACTCGCCGCGACGTCGTTATCGATCACCAGATTGATCGCTACCGCCGCGGCCCCTGGCTCTGTGAGACCACTGACCCGCTGTTGAATGGCGGCAATCGCAAAGTTCTTGAACCACACGCCGGGGTGAAATAGCGTCGGTTGATGTCCAGACATCACAAAGATGTGCCGACGACTGCCATCGATGCCTGCCGGCAGCGTCACATCTCGATAGATCCGGCTGTACCGAGTCGCGTCGCGGAGCAACTCATTGCGTGCCTGCTCACGCCAGATTTCAAGCCGCTCGCCACACAGCGTCAGCTCCCACTGAGCCTGCCGCTGGCGATTCTCACGGACCACCGCGGCAGCCTGATCGAGGCCGGGAAGAATCAACGCCTCCCCGTGCCGAGTCGGCGCTCGATAGGTTGCAAATGCTGACAACGTTAGACCGATCTTTATCCGAGCGCGGGGCGACATACCGGGCGACAGTCGCCATCGACCAATCCAGCCTGACGCATCGCCTCATCCAAGACCCGATTGTAGTAACTCAAGCGAGTTTCGGCATGGTCCAACGAGCCACCAAAGGAACGATTGAGGTCGAGATAAATCAGCGGCACCGGGACCTCAATGATTCGCAAGCCCGCCGCAGCCGCCTGCACCCATAGCTGCAGCGGCATCGCATACCCGCTGTCGGTGATCGTCAACTGCTTGATCGCCTCAGCACGGTAGGCTTTAAAGCCGCAGAAGGCATCGGTCAGGTTCAAACCCAGCCGCTGATTTAGCTCGCTGGTAATCCGCCGGTTGATGAATAACCGATCAGCCGGCGGAGCATCATCGCCAGCGTACTGCTTGAGGTAACGACTGCCCGAAACGATGTCAGCGGACCGGGCGGCTTCAATAAACCTTGGAATTCGCTTCGGTTGGTGTTGGCCGTCGCAATCGAGCGTCACAATACCGGCAAACCCTTCGGCTAGCGAATACTCAAAGGCACTCCGCAGCGCCGCACCATAGCCTTGATTCTGAGCATGGCGAATGACTTGAATGTCACTGCGACGATCCAATAGTTCTGCTGTTCCATCGCTCGAACCATCGTCGACAACCAGCACATCCTGGGCGTACCGCCGCACCTCGTCGAGGATCGGGTCAACGTAAGCGGCCTCGTTATAAACCGGCAGGGCGGCAAGCCAGCGTTCTTTTCCCGACATATTCTTTCCTCTTAACCCCGGCGCCAGGCCTCTGGTTAGCAGCACATTCACCACACGCTCAACCGCCAAGCTCCAGCAGAATCAACCCCTCGAGCCTAACCAAGCGTGCCATTCAGGAGCATTTGCAGCAGTGCAGCTCCAATTTCATGGCAACCGTTCGTTGCCATGTTTCTATGCCAAGATGGCATGACTCCAGCGCGGCCCGAAGCTCATGCATCACGCGTGCCGGGCATTGTAGAAACGACCGTTGGGCGGTCAATGATTTTTATGATCGGCGGAGACCACTCGCAGGGGGTCGATGTCAGCACAGCTCGCAAAGACGTCCAACTCAGAACCGCTGCGCCTCAGTCGTTCGGCCAACAACACCGCTAACTGCTCCATTGCGAAACGCTCACTGCCGTAGTGACCAACCAGAACCAGCACGATGCCTAGCGCCTCCGCTTCTAAGCAGGTGTGAAACGTCGCTTCACCGGTGATCAGGGCATGGCAGCCGCGCGCGGACGCTGCCCCGAGGAAACTGCCGCCGCTGCCACAGGCGACTGCCACCTTGCTGACCGTTCCCCGCTCACCAACGATCCGGCATTGCTTGACGGAGGCCACCTCGGCTGCCGCAGCAGCCAGCCCTGCAACCGAAACCGGCGTCGGCAAGCGGCCATAGCGTCCACTACCCAGTGTTGGATCTTCGGCAGCCGCATCGACCACCAGCGGCGCCACGTCGCGCAGGCCCAATTTCTCGGCCCAAGTCGCGTTGATCCCGCCCACCGCCGAATCAAAAGCGGTATGGGCGCTATACACGGCGACCCCGCCTGCGATCAGCCCCAGCAGCATCCGGCCCGTCACCGTGTCGCTGGTGATTTTCGCCAGTGGCTTGAACGGCAGCGGGTGATGAGTCACGACCAGATCGACTCGCCGCTCGACCGCCTCGTCGACCACCGCCGGAGTGATCGTCAAACAGGTCATCACGCGGCTGACCAGACGTGAACGGTCACCGACCAGCAGACCGACATTGTCCCACGATTCAGCCAGCCGCAGCGGCGCGATCTGCGCGAGCTGCTGACAGACCGCGTCGAGTGGCACGGCCGCGAAGGCTTCGGCAGGCGGTGGACGATCGGTCAACGGCGTTTGGCTTCA
>CALELC010000090.1 GCA_937904535.1 uncultured Planctomycetaceae bacterium | reverse complement strand
CGGTGAATTGATGGTGAGCGGCCCTGTGATCAGCCGCCAGTACGTCGTGCGCGCCGATCAAAACTCGCTGCATAAGGTTGTCGACGGCGACACTGTCTGGCACCGGATGGGCGACGTGGGCTACCTCGACGCTCGCGACCAATTTTGGTTCTGTGGCCGCAAGGGACATCGCGTGACCTGTGGGCCGAAAACCTGGTTCACGATTCCCTGCGAAGCTGTTTTCAACGCACACCCAGCCGTTTACCGCAGCGCGCTGGTCGGACGCGGTAAGCCAGGTGAGCAAACGCCGGTGGTGATCGTTGAGCCCCATCCGGAGCAGCGACCGGCCTCGCCAGCTGCTGAGCAACAACTGTTGGCGGAGTTGCGCGAGCTAGCGGTTCGCAACCCGCTGACGCAGCGGATCGAGGAGATTCGCATTCATCCTCGCCCGTTGCCAGTCGACATCCGCCACAACAGCAAGATCTTCCGCGAGCAGCTCGCCGCAGAATTGGCAGCGGAGTCAGAAAAAGGCCGGAACGGTGTTGCTGGCGGGTAGGGGCTAGGCTTCGGGCGAGTCTGCAGCGGCTTCAGGGGCGACCGGTGGCAGCGGTTCGGCGGCCTGGGCTGCGGTGTGCTCGTCGGTCTCCAGGAATGCCAGCGTCATGTTGCCTTTGGGACGCACGTCCCAAGGTCCCAGTGGTAGCGTCTCGATGTCGAAGAACTTGTCTGTCTCGGTCACCAGCAGACTACCGACCGGGGCTAGGCGGGCGGCCGTGCGAAGCAGCGTGAACAGGTCGGCCGTCTGCTCTGTCCACATTGAGTAAGGTGGACAGAAGTAGACCACCCACGGGGCCGTCTCACCATCTTCGAGGATCTCCGTCATTCGCCGAGGTGCGATCCGGAAGGTGTCGCCTGTCAGGACTTGGACTTGCTGTTCTTCAAGACCGAGACGCTCGGCGCTTTGACGAATCGTGCGCGCGAACACGCGATTTTTTTCGATTGCCACCGAGCCGATGGCTCCGCGGCTATAGGACTCGATCGCTAGGATGCCCGTACCCGAAAACAGATCCCACGCGACGCGACCTTTGATTGCCGGACCTACGATGTTAAAGAGCGCTTCGCGGAGGCTCTCCTTCATGGGGCGAGTTGCTCGGTCGCCCAGGTACACCACGCCACGGCCGCGCAGGTCACCGCCGATGATTCGCAGCTTGCTCGGTTTAACTTTGGGCAACTGCTTCTTAGCGGCAGCAGCGCGGCTGCGCTGGTCGTTGACGCGCTGCCGCGCCGAGGGCTTGGGGGCGTAGCCGCGATCGGCTGCGTCATCCGCGGGCGAAGATTCGTCGGACGATCGGAAGAAGCTCGGAAAATCGGACACGGATCAAACCACCGTCTGGATGCGTAAAGATTCTTGTCGAGTCCGGTGCCGTGTGGCCGGGTGTGCTCGACAACAGGACTCGTTTGCGTCGCGGGCTGACGCATCGGTCCCTGGACGTTTATCCTGATCGATTGCCAGCGTTCGCAACAGTCGCATTTTCCTTTTGTGGTCTGAGTTATGCCGATTCGACGTTCTTTTCTCCGGCGTGTACCGTGCTGCTTCTCCGCTTGGCAGGCACGAGTCTCCGTCATGTTGCTCGCCGCAGCCTTCCTACATCCCGCGATGGCTCAGGACGTACCTTCGACAGAAGTGCCGGTGAGCTCCGCCGTGCCGAGTGATGAACTGCCGGCCGAGGGGGGGGCTGACGCAGCGGCAGGTGCTGACCAGCCGCGCCCCGCTCCCCCACCGCTGACCGACGAACAGCTTCAACTGATCGAGCGGCTCGATGAACAGCGTGCAACTTGGGTAGAAACGCTGAAGCAGATGCGGGCGATTCAGATCCGGTACAGCAATGGAGTGGACCGCAGTGAAGAAAAACTAGAGGAGTACGGCGAGCTGCGAGATCGGGGGCGGATGGAGTTGAACGAGTTATTCAAGCGCGCCGAAGCGGTGTTCGCAGCCCGCAGTGACTATTTCGATGCGGCTTCGCTGCTCGCCACCGTGCTCGATTATCGGATGACGAACTCGGTGTACGAAGATTCCTACCGGGCGAGCAAAATGTTGCTCGACGCCGAAGTCACTATGCCGTTTCTGTACATCATGGCTGCACGCAGTGCATTTCTGGAGGGACATTTCGACGAAGTGATCCCGTTTTACCAGACCTATGTGGAAGCACACGGGGCAGAGGAACTCGAGAAAATCGATCATGTGCTTGCCAGTGTGATCGAGATTTACCGGCCCTACTGGGAGGAAGAGCTCGAACGCCGGGCGGCGGACCCGGACGACTTGCCACAGGTGCTGTTGGAAACAACCCGCGGCCCGGTGTTGATCGAGCTTTACGAAGACGCAGCGCCCAACACGGTGGCAAACTTCATTCAATTGGTCGAATCGGGCTTTTATGATGGGCTCGAGTTCTACCAGGTGATCGACAACCTATTGGCCATGGGCGGCGACCCGGCCGGAGACGGCAGTGGGACCTCGGGACGATACATTCCCGACGAACACGATCGGCCTGAGCGACGGCGGATCTTCCGCGGTTCGGTGTTCATGGCCAAGGTTCCGGTATCGGCTGAGAGCAATGATTTTGTCCCCAACACCGCCAGCAGTCAGTTTGTCATTGCGCTGATGCCGATCCTCCCGAAAGACCAAACGCAGACGGTGTTTGGGCGAGTGATCGAGGGGATGGATGTCATCGGCGCGTTCCGCCGCGTCAATCCTCAGGAAAAGAAAGAGGACCAAGTTCAGTTGCCACCTGATCGGATTGTGACGGCTCGTGTGGTGCGAAAACGTGCCCATGATTACCCGGTGACCTACACGCGTTGACGATGGGGCGCCGCTGGGTTAGCTTCGCCACTTCTGTTTGCTCCCTTCCCCTACCCGCCTGATTGAGAACACCCACGATGTCTTATGAAGTGACGTTGATTACCGGTGATGGCACCGGTCCGGAATTGGCCGAAGCCGCGCGCAAGTGTGTCGATGCGACCGGCGTCAAGATTCAGTGGGATGTCCGAGAAGCAGGCATCGATGTCATGGAAACGGCTGGCACGCCGTTGCCTGACGACACCATCGAATCGGTTCGCCGGACCAAGTGCGCGCTCAAGGCGCCGATCACCACACCAGTGGGCAAAGGTTTCCGCAGCGTCAACGTGTTCCTCCGCCAGGAACTCGGCCTGTTCGCCTGCATCCGCCCCTGCAAGTATTACCCTGGCGTACGCAGCTATTTCAGCGATGCCAACGTCGACCTGGTAATCGTTCGTGAGAACACGGAAGACTTGTACGCTGGCGTTGAATTCGAAGCTGGTAAGCCCGAGACCGGACAACTGATCGAGTTCGTCAATAGTCTTCCCAGCGATCGCAAGATCCTGACCGGCAGCGACGAGACCGGTGTGAGCATCAAACCGATCAGCAAATCGGGAACGGCTCGCATTGTTCGCTGTGCTTTTGAATACGCTCGCAAGAACAACCGCAAGAAGGTGACGGTCGTTCATAAGGCGAACATCATGAAGTACAGCGATGGTCTGTGGTTGGCCGAAGCGATGAAAGTCGCTCAGGAGTTCCCGGACATCGAGTGCGAAGAGCGGATCGTCGACAACATGTGCATGCAGTTGACGCAGAAGCCTGAGCTGTACGACGTGCTGGTGTTGCCGAACCTGTACGGCGACATCATCAGCGACCTTGGTGCCGGCCTGATCGGTGGTTTGGGCATGGCTCCTGGCGCGAACATCGGCCCGAACGGTGCGGTGTTTGAAGCTACCCACGGTAGTGCTCCGAAGTACAAGGGGCTTAACAAGGTCAACCCGACCGCGCTGATCCTGTCGGGGATGTTGATGTTGCGTCACCTCGGTGAAACCGATGCGGCGGATCGCCTCGAGAAAGCGGTTGCCGACGTGATCGCTGAAGGCAAGGACGTTACGTACGACCTCAAGGATGACCGCAACGACCCGACCGCGGTCGGCACTCAGGAAATGGCTGAGGCAATCTGCCGACGGCTGTGAACTACCGAGACCTGCTCAGTGGCCAGCGGCGTGATCCGCTGGCCGCATTGATCCGCGGCGCGCTGGCGATCGGCACCTTGCCGTACCGGGCCGCCGTCGCGGTTCGTAATCGCGGGTTCGACACCGGTCGCCGCGAGATCGTTCAGTGCGGCGTGCCGGTGATCTCAATCGGCAACCTCACCACCGGCGGAACCGGCAAAACACCGCTGGTCCGCTATGTCGCCAAAAAGCTGCGTGAACGCCAGCGACGCGTGGCTCTCGTCAGTCGAGGATATGGCGATACCGACGGCAGCGGAAATGACGAGGCCCAGGAGCTCGCTTGGTCGCTGCCCGACGTGCCCCATTTGCAGAATCCTGATCGCGCGGCGTCGGCTCAGATAGCAGTTGAGGAACTCGAATCCGAAGTCATTCTGATGGACGATGGATTCCAGCACCGCCGTCTGCATCGTGACTTGGATATCGTCGTCATCGACGCCACCTGTCCGTTTGGCTATGACCATTTGCTGCCCCGCGGGCTGCTGCGCGAGCCAATCACGGCGTTGCGTCGGGCCGATGTTGTTGTCCTTAGCCGAGCTGACGCTGTCAGCCGGGAACAGCGTGAAGCGATTCGCGCACGGGCGCTGGCCGTCAACCCGCAACTGGTGTGGACAACAGCGACGCATCAACCGACGGCACTGCTGAGCTGGCCCGAGCAAGTAGAAGCGGTTGATCTGCTCCGCGGCCGATCGGTCGCAGTCTTGAGTGCAATTGGCAATCCCGACGCGTTTGTGGCTACGGTGAAGCACTGCGGAGCAACCGTCGTCGACAGCCTGTCGCTGCCTGATCATGATCCCTACGCGGCCGAGACGGTGGTCAAACTGCGTCAGTGGATCGAAGGGTTGGGAGACCGAATCACCGACGTCGTTTGCACACACAAGGACTTGGTGAAGCTGCAAACCGATCGACTCGGTCGCCGATCGCTGCGTGCCCTGCTCGTCGAGATCGCGTTCGTCGACGGCCAGGCCGCACTGGACGCGGCGCTGTTCTCGGCGGCTGGCGAGGGTACCGGTGAATTGGGGGGAGAGCCCGAGACCGACGACGAGTAAACTTGCAGACCCAGTGCGGTGGTTGGATCAGAATCAGTTAGGCTAGAAGGGCCGCGACTGCCCAGCGGATCGATTTTTCTAAATTGGCAATGCCTTTATGAGCAACGTTAGCTGCCCACGCTGTGGCGACTCGTTTCGACTTCCTGAATCCGATCTGCCCGCCGGCGCAAGCGCTCGCTGTCCCTGGTGCGGCGAAATTCTGCCGGTCGCGCAGTTATTGTCGAACTTGCCACCGGTAGCGGAAGTGTTTGTGGGCAGCGGCGAGCCGTGGTCGACTCCGGCCGCAGCTCCACAGCCAAGCTTTGCCGACGTCCCGGCGGCGGATGACAATGAGCCGCTGGATGACGTCGTTCTGGTCGACGATGGCGACTGGCACGAGCACGACCTAGAGTCTGTCTCCGAGCGGAGGGAGGTCGGTGCATACTATGCCGAGGAACAGCATCAACCTTACGATCCGCCGGCTTACGAATCGTCACGACTTGAGTACAGCCAACCCGCTGAGCCGCGACCGCTGAGCGAAGTTGCGGATGTGTCCTTTGATCCAGATCACCAGCGACTCAACACTCGGGCTCGCACGAAGAAAAAGTCCACATCGGTGCGCTCGATGGTCGGGATTGCCATCGGTGGTTTGATGGCGTTTCCTTTGGCAGCGGTGATTTTGGCGCTGCTGGGTAAACCGCTGGATCTCGGCTTTTGGCCGTTCGACGGCAAAACGATCACGACGGGATCTTCGGCCAAGATGGCTGCGCCGCCTGCCTTGACAGATGGATCGCAGGCAAGTCACCGTCCCCCGGCAACAGCCCCAACGGGGCGTTCGCTGCTTCACGATTTGCCGCGCGAATCCAGCAGCAGTGTTGTGCAGGCAGATCACAACAGCCCCTACCTGCCCACGCCGGATGCAGATTCACTTGCCGATCATGCCACGCCTGCTGACGGTGGTGATGCGGCTGAAAGCGTATCTCGGGGTGATAGTGCTCCGATTTGGTCTGGACGTCCGCGGCCGTTGGCTGGTGCTCACGCTGCTGGCCCCGAGTTGGTCGAGCCGTTGGCTGCGGAAAGAGAGGCATTTCCGTTGCCATCGCTGGACGATCCGACGAGCTCAGTACCCCGCGTCGTACAGTCCGACAGCGAGCCACTGGATTCGGAGAATCCTGCGGCTCAGACTGACGAAGCGACCGTCCCCGAACGGGGGCTAGCGGAGCCAGAGCCGCTTGTCGTTGAGGATGCGCCGGTGCTGCAGTTTCCGGGGCTGGAACTGCCGAGCATCGACAGTCCGTTGACCGTTCCCCAGCCCGCCGATCCACCTTCGATCGAAGCGATAGCGGAAGTCGATGGAGAGGATCGCACGGCTGACAGCGACGAGTTGTCGCCTGAGCCAGCGACTCCGCTCGCAGCAACCGATACAACTTTGACGCGACCGGATAACACACTGTCGCTGGCGGATGCAGCGCTGACGCCGCCGGGTGCCGAAGACGTTGCCGATGCCGCTGTTCCCACGGCGATTGACGAAACACCGCTGTCGGAGGATCAAGGGCCGACGACTGCCGTCGCGGAAGCCCCGATGGCAGGCGATGGGATGACCGAAGACTCTGCCGTCGAGCAGCCGGCTGCCGGAGACGCGGCGAGCATTCGCGTGGGAGATACCGAGCCCGCAG
>CALELC010000089.1 GCA_937904535.1 uncultured Planctomycetaceae bacterium | reverse complement strand
GTCAAGCTCTAGCACAGTTCGGTGACGTAGCGCGATTTCGCAGCTCACAACTCGGCTTCGTGTTTCAATCCTTCCACCTGGTCTCGGTATTAACCGCTGAACAGAACGTGCAGTTGCCGATGTTTGAGACAGGCTGGACCGCGGCCCAGCGGCAAACCCGCGCACGGCAATTGCTGGATCGGGTAGGCCTGTCGCACCGGGCAACTCACCGAGCAACCAAATTATCGGGTGGGGAGCGGCAGCGGGCGGCGATCGCACGAGCGCTAGCCAATGAACCTGCGCTGCTGCTGGCCGACGAACCATCGGGCAACCTGGACAGTGCGACTGCCCAAGCGATTTTTGAGCTCTTCGACGCTCTGCACCGTGATGGAATGACGTTGTTGCTGGTGACGCACGACCCGCTGCTCGCCGCTCGCGCCGATCGCATCATCACGCTCAGCGATGGCCAAGTGGTCACCGCCTAGCGCGATCCCACCTCGGTTCGTGGTCGCCGCAGAACCGTTCGATCCCCATTTCCTTTTAGAAACAAGCATGCAATCGGCGCTGATTACGGGCATCACCGGCCAGGACGGCTCCTATTTGACGGAGCTGTTGCTGGCCAAGGGATACACGGTGCACGGTATTGTCCGGCGCTCCAGCAGCACCGTTCGCCGCCGACTCGATCATTTGACCGGGAACGCCCAAGTCTATGGTCAGCAACTGTTTTTGCATTACGCAGACCTGGACGACATCACCACGGTGCGGCGGATCCTGACCAAGGTGCGACCGCGGGAAGTCTATCACCTCGCGGGCCAGACCCACGTCGGCGCCAGTTTCGATATCCCTGAATCGACGTGCGAGTTCACCGCGATGGGAACCCTGCGTCTGCTTGAGATCCTCCGCGATCTGGAACCCCAGCCGCGTTTCTTGCATGTCAGCAGCAGTGAGATCTTTGGTCGCCCGGCATACTGGCCCCAGACCGAATCGACGCCGATCAATCCGGTGACGCCCTACGGAGTCGCGAAAGCATTTGCCACACAGATGGTCCGAGTCTATCGCCAGGCACACGGTTTCTTTGCCTGCAATGCGATCTGCTACAACCACGAGTCACCGCGCCGCGGCGAATCTTTTGTAACCCGCAAAATCACGCGGTCCGTGGCCCGCATCAAAGCAGGCCTGCAGGACCGATTGCTGCTGGGAAACCTCAACGCGCGGCGCGACTGGGGGTACGCCTGTGACTATGTGGAAGCGATGTGGCGCATGTTGCAGCGTGACAAGCCCGACGATTACATCGTGGCGACCGGGCAAAGTCATACCATTGAGGAGTTCTTAGAACTGGCGTTTGGTCACGTCGGTTTGAACTGGCGAGATTATGTGGGCACCGATCCACGATACTTACGGCCGACTGAAGTCGAGTTGCTCGTCGGCGACCCATCCCATGCGAAAGCCACACTCGACTGGGCCCCGAGCACCACGTTCCCTGAGTTAGTTGAACTGATGGTGCAGAGCGATTTGCAGGATGTCGGTTGCTAGCTGCGCGGATCTACATGGCCCCGGCGTACGGGCAATCTGAGATGCCGGAGCCGGAGATCCGGCATCTCGATCTTCCCGCTGGCCAAGATGACGAGTTCATCGGTGCTCGTCCCTTCAGACCGCTTGCGACACTTCCATTTCTCGAGCTAACCGCTTCCGCGCCGTGTGCAATCGCCGCTTGATCGTTCCCAGCGGAGCATCGAACGAGTCGCTCATCTGCAACAGCGACTCGCCTTGCAGGTAAAACGCCTGCAGGGTTTGACGATCGAGTTGCCCCAGCCGCTGCACCGCAGCGCGGAGATCATCGGCTCGCTCGCGGCCCAGCACCGACTGATCCGGCGAGTCGGCAGAGCTGAGACAGGTCGCTTCGAGCACGACCGGGTCACAA
>CALELC010000088.1 GCA_937904535.1 uncultured Planctomycetaceae bacterium | reverse complement strand
TGCAACAGCGTCGCCCGCCATGCCAAAAAGCTACCCGGTTAAGCGATTTTTGACAATGCGCGGCAGCGTCGGATCACGCGGTGCGGCAGCCGTCTCACTTAAGCAGGCAAGGCCCCGGCCGGTCATGCCGACAATCGTCGGACAATGACCAGGGCCACACAGAGAAGGATGATCATCGCCAGAATCGCCGCGAATTTGCTCCAGGAAACCTCGCGGCGGGGCTCGCCACCAAGCCGCGCCCGGATCTGGCGTTCCAGCATTTGGCGGCCCATGTCCTGAACCTGGCCTGCTGAAATGTCCTTCATCTTGCTGCTGGTGGGCGGCCGCGACACTTCGTCGCGAAGGCCGTATTTGTCCATGATCTGCAGCATTTTGCCCTGCACCTCGCGTGCATTGAACGGCCGATCCTCGGGCCGCTTGGCAAGCAAGTGGGCAATGATCTCGTCGACTTCCGGCGGGCA
Source organism: uncultured Planctomycetaceae bacterium (assembly GCA_937904535.1). Taxonomy (GTDB): domain Bacteria; phylum Planctomycetota; class Planctomycetia; order Pirellulales; family Pirellulaceae; genus UBA6163. The sequence goes on along the minus strand of CALELC010000088.1, from coordinate 4,975 downwards.
CTGAATCATCCGGCTCGGCTTAGGCGGCTCGGCCCGGAGGTGCTGTTCGAACAGTTGTGGGAAACTGTCAGCAACATACGGCTTATGGCCGGTGAGCATCTCATAGAGACAGCAGCCGAGCGCATAGAGGTCGGCTTTACCCGAGATCGTCGACTCACCTGTGATCTGTTCAGGGGCCATGTAAGCATGGGTGCCAACCGTCAGCCCCTGGTCGGTCAAGTCCGAGGCGCTGACGTCGCGGGCAATCCCGAAGTCGCCGAGCTTGATTGCTCCGTCGCGGGTGAGGAACAAATTGCCGGGTTTGAGATCGCGGTGAATGATGCCGTGATTGTGCGCGCACTGCAGCGCCGAGCAGATCTGCACGGCTGCGCTGACGACCACCTGCCAAGCAAGTGAACCGTTGCTGTCGAGCAAATCACGGATCGAGCCGCCTTCGACCAGTTCCATGACATAGAACAGGTTGCCATCGGCGTCCTCGCCGCCACCGTAGTAGCCGATGACATTGGGGTGGCGGAGCTTTTCGAGAATCACGCGCTCGCGGCGGAAGCGCGCCGCGATCAGCGGGTTGCGACTGACCGTCGGATGCAGCTTTTTGATCGCGACCGGATTGCCGGTCGCCTTCTCCGTTGCCGCGTAGATCGTTCCCACCGTGCCGACACCGAGCACTGAGCCGATGTGATAGTCATCCAGCTTCAATCTGGACATGTTCGGCTCAGGGGAACGGAGGAGTGATGTCGCTTCCCGTCAGCAGCGGCTGAATTACGCTGCGCCGATCGATTCGATCCGCACGCGGGTGTACAGTTGGCGGTGTCCGGTGCGCTTCTTGAAGTGCTTGCGACGGCGGAACTTCTGGATGAACAGCTTCTCGCCTTGGCGAGCGCCGATCACCGAAGCGGTGACAGCGGTGTTGGCCAGCGTTGGCGAACCGAGCTTCAGCCCGTCTTCGCCGCCGATGCACAGGACTTTACCCAACGTGATACTATCTCCGGCCGCGGCCTCCCGGAAATCCAAGTCGAGTTCCATGCCGGGTTCCACGCGGTACTGGCGACCGCCGTCGACGATGATGGCGTACATACTGGTTGCTTCGATCACTGGCTAAAGATTCGTTGGAGAGCTGGCTGACGCAGCTCAGTGAGGAGCATCCACCAACGCTGGCCTCACAGGGACCGATCGCGCTGGGCACTGCAGCTAGGATGCCGGAGCAGCAGTTTAGCGTTCGCGCTAGGGTCTCGGAAGCCCTTTCCTGGCGACGCGGCGCGATTTTAACGCTAGCATCGGTCGATTGCTTCCCCGCCGCCACTCAATTCTGCCGACATTGTGACTTGGACGGTCTCACCGCAGAAAAAAATCGTGCTATCGCAGGTAAATGCAGTGAACTCGCGGTCCCCTCGGTCACCTCTTATACTGCCGCATCCGACGCAGCAATTTTCGTCATCCCCTCGCACCGCAAACACTTGATCATGAGCCTGAAGGTTTCCATCAACGGCCAACTGTTCGACAAAGAAGACGCGAAAATCAGCGTCTATGACCACGGCTTGCTCTATGGCGATGGCGTCTTTGAGGGGATGCGGTCCTACAGCGGCCGGGTATTTAAGCTCGACGAGCACCTCGACCGGCTCTACGAATCGGCGCAAGCGATCGGTCTGCGCATCCCGATCGACAAGCCGACGATGGCTGAGCAGGTCCGCAGCACGCTCGAAGTCAACCAACTGAGCGACGCCTACATCCGTCTGGTCGTCACTCGCGGCAGCGGCAGCCTGGGCCTCGACCCCAATCGCTGCTCCCACCCGCAGGTGATCATCATCACCGACCATATTTCGCTCTACCCCCCGGAGCGCTACCGTGATGGGATGGAGATTGTCACGGCTTCGACGATGCGGAATCACGCTGCTGCGCTCAGCCCGCGAATCAAGTCGCTCAATTACCTCAACAACATCTTGGCGAAGATGGAAGGGCTGCGCGCCGGCTGCGATGAAGCGCTGATGCTCAATCACAAGGGGGAAGTTGCTGAGTGCACCGGCGACAATATCTTCATCGTCAAGCATGGGATGCTGCTCACTCCGCCGACTGACGCAGGGATTCTCGAGGGCATCACCCGGAATACCGTGATCGAACTCGCCGCGGCCGAAGGGATTCCCTTTGCCGAGAAGACGCTGGTGCGGCATGACGTCTACGTCGCCGATGAATGTTTCCTAACCGGAAGTGCAGCCGAAGTGATTTCGGTTACGAAGGTGGACAATCGCACCATCGGCGACGGAAAACCGGGTAAGATTACGCTACAGCTCAGCGAAGCGTTCAAGCGGCTAGTGCACGGCAAATAGCCAGGGGCGAGAGACGGCACTGCTGCCAACTCGACTATTCCCATCGTGACGCTTTGCCGGGATCGGTAGCTTTTCGGCAGCGCTCCCCCACGCGCTGCATGGACCTCCCACCTCACGAGGCAGTTTCCCCTTGCGTTACTTTGCCCCCCTGCTCGTGCTCCTGCTCGGTCTCACTGTGGCGTGTAAGCCGCCAGCATCGGCGGACCGAGATGCTGGTTCATCCGCTGGCGGCGATGGTCGACGGCTGCAAATTGCGGTGATCCCCAAAGGGACCACTCATATCTTCTGGAAGTCGGTGCATTACGGTGCTCTCAAAGCCGCCGAGGAACTCGGGGCCGAAATCCAGTGGCGCGGGCCGCAAAAAGAAAGTGATCGCGACGAGCAGATCAATGTGGTTCAGGGGTTTGTCAACAAACGCGTCGATGGCATCTGCCTCGCACCACTGGATGCCGACGCCTTGGTTCGACCCGTTCAAGAAGCTCGCCGCGGAGGAGTTCCCGTGGTAATCTTCGACAGCGCGCTCAACGGCGGCTCTGATGCGTTTGCCAGCTATGTTGCCACCGACAACTACCGCGGCGGCCAGCTCGCGGCCGAAACGATGGCCGAGAAGCTTGGCGGCAAAGGCAATGTGATTCTGTTGCGCTACAACCAAGGCAGCGACAGCACGCACCAACGAGAAGAAGGTTTTCTGAAAGCGCTCGAGGCCTTTCCTGATATCAAGGTGATCAGCAGCGACCAGTATGCTGGCACCACAACCGAATCGGCGATGGATAAGGCGCAGCAAGTTCTCAATCGCTACGCCGATCAGGTCGACGGGATCTTCGCTGTTTGTGAGCCGAATGCCGAAGGAGTGCTACGAGCACTCGAAGATCGCAAGCTGGCTGGCAAAGTCGTGTTCGTCGGCTTTGATTCCAGCGACGCGATGGCCAAGTCACTCCGCGAAGGCAAACTCTCGGCAATCGTTCTGCAAGATCCGGTGCAGATGGGGTATTTGGCTGTCGTGTCGATGGTCAAAGCGATTCGGGGCGAGCCGGTGGAACCATTTGTCGACACCGGCGTGTACGTCGCGACGCAGGAAAACATCGACACGGAGCAGATTCAAAAGCTGCTCAACCCAGAAAAGGTCTGATGTCGCGTGACTGCAGTTGAAGCACCGCTTAAGCAGCAGCCAGTTGGAAGTGCTCAGACGACACTGGTTGCTCGCGGCTTGGGAAAGCGTTACGGCAAGAACTGGGTGTTGCGGGATGCGGATTTAACGCTCCGCAGTGGCCAGGTGTTGGCACTGCTCGGCGAGAACGGGGCCGGAAAGAGCACACTGGTCAAGATTCTCAGCGGCGCGGTGACGCCTGACACCGGTTCGGTCACGATCTCTGGCGATGTTGTGCCGCACGGTCGGCCTGACCTGGCGCGTCGTTCCGGGCTGGCGATCGTGTATCAGGAACTGAGTGTGTGTTTGGATCTGAGCATCCAGGATAACATCATGCTCGGCCGGGAACGTTCGCACCTCGGCAAGCTCGATCGCGCCGCCCAAACGAAGCTGGTCCGGAATGTCCTGGCACGAATGGGCCACAACGATCTTGATCCCGACCGGACACTCGCGTCGTTGTCGACTGGTCAACGTCAAGTCGTCGAGATCGCGCGCGCACTGGTCGACGAGGCGCGAGTGCTGGTGCTCGATGAACCGACCAGTTCGCTGGCCGCGGCCGATGTTGCCAAGCTGTTCGAGACGATTCAGCGTCTGGCGGCGCAAGGTCTGTCGGTGATCTACATCAGCCACTTTCTGGAGGAAGTTCGGCAGATCTGCGACAGCTATCTGGTGCTGCGCGACGGTCGGGTTGCCGGGCAAGGCGAGCTGAAAGGTGTCGGCGAGCGACAGATCGTGGAACTGATGGTCGGCCGCAGCGTCGATGAGCTGTTTCCCAAAATCGCTCACACCCCCGGCGAGGTCTGGCTGCAGCTGGAGGAGGTCTCGGGTAATCCGCTGCCGCGGTCAGTATCGCTGCAAGTGCGCCGAGGCGAGATCATGGGATTAGCCGGACTGGTCGGTGCCGGACGAACCGAAACGCTGCGAGTAATTGCTGGATTAGCGCCCAGTCACGGTGGAGAGATTACGGCTGGCGGCAAGCCGCTGAGCGGTACGCCGGGAAACCGAATTCGTCGCGGCATTGCGATGCTCAGCGAAGATCGCAAGCACGAAGGTCTGGCGCAGATTCTGTCGATTGCGGACAATGCGGTGCTCAGTCGCATGTCGCCGTTCTCACGCGGCGGCTGGTTGCTGCGCGGCAAACGCGACCGGCAGGTCGGGCAATTGATGCAACGCCTGCAAATCAAGGCCACCGGAGCCGAACAAAGCGTGGCTACGCTCTCTGGCGGCAACCAGCAAAAGGTCGCCATCGCTCGCGTGTTGCATCAGGACGCGACGTGCCTGCTGTTCGACGAGCCGACACGCGGAGTCGACGTGGGCACGAAGGCCGAGATCTATCGGCTGATGGGCCAAGCGGCTGCCGACAACCGCGCTGTCGTGTTTGTTAGCAGTTACTTCCGTGAACTGCTGGAGCTCTGTGACACGATTGCCGTAATGGCTCGCGGCCGGATCGTGGCGGTTCGCCCGGCCCACGAGTGGACCGAGCACGAACTGCTGTTGAGCGCAGTGC
>CALELC010000087.1 GCA_937904535.1 uncultured Planctomycetaceae bacterium | reverse complement strand
CCGCGCGATGGAGCGGCACGACGGCAAGAAGGCGGCTGCCGCCGAGGAACTCGGGGTCAGCCTGAAGACGCTGTACAACAAGCTCAATTCCGCCGAGGAACGCAAAGCAGCGGGCTGAAAATCCTGCCCGTCAGCTGGCCGCAGCAACAGCCGGCCAGCTTCTTGATAATCATTCTCATTATAGGCTTGCCGCATCGCTGGTGATGCACCACAATGGGGCCTCATCAGCCGACGGCAAGCGTGTGGATTTGCGCCGCCGGACCGACTCAACTCCAGCTGTTGACGCTCCATGACCCAGCCGCCCGACGACGCGAAGCGCACCGCAGCATTGGCTGCCGTGTCCCGGCTCGCAGCCCGTTCCGTTAATGGCGATGGCGCGGCGAAGACGCAGGCAACGGTCGCGCCGCACACGTCGCCTGCTCCACCAACCGCGCCGCCAGCGGCGGTCTCTTCCTCTGGGCCAGCGACGCAGCCCGCGGTTCGGCCGGCCGACATCGAGTTATCAAACTTGCCCAAGATCATTCGCTTCGACGCGTTGGCCCGTTGCGGCGACGAGATTTGGATTGAGAATGAAGGCCAGATTTACCGTCTGCGGAAGACTCGCCAAGGCAAGCTCATTCTGACAAAGTAGGCGGGCTAAATCGCCGAGTGCGCCCGGGCCTCGGCCATCTTCCCCCGCTTTTGATTTGTTCCGCTGATGCCTTCGATCTTGAATTTCGCTGCCTACCGGTTCGTTCCTTTGGAAGATTTGGCGAACTGGCGCAACAGCATTCTCAGCCGGGCGGAAGCCGCTGGCCTACGCGGCACCGTGTTGCTTAGCCAGGAAGGAATCAACCTCTTTGTTGCCGGCGAAGAAGCTCCGACTCGGGCTTGGTGGGCGTGGCTCACCAGCCATGAGCCGTTTGCGGGCATGGAGGTTAAGGAGAGCTGGAGCGACGATCAACCGTTCAGCCGCTTGTTGGTGCGACTGAAACGCGAGATCATCGCCTTCGGCGTTGCGGGAATCGAACCCGGCAAGCAGACCTCGCCCAAGCTTTCAGCCGATGAGCTCAAGGCGTGGCTCGATGCAGGTCGCGACGTGACGTTGCTAGACGTTCGCAACGACTACGAGGTCCGCGTCGGCACGTTCGAAAATGCATTGCCGATCGGCGTCGACCACTTTCGCGATTTCCCGGCGGCCGTCCAACGCCTGCCGGACGAGCTGAAAACCAAGCCGATTGTGATGTTCTGCACCGGCGGGATTCGCTGCGAAAAGGCCGGTCCGCTGATGGAACGCGAGGGCTTCGAGCAGATCTATCAGCTCGATGGGGGAATCCTCAAATATCTGGAACTGCACGGCAACGCGCACTACCAGGGCGACTGCTTTGTGTTCGACAAACGCGTGGCGCTCAACGGCCAGCTGCAACCGTCGGGGTTAGCGCAGTGTTTTGCCTGCCAAGCGGTGCTGACCGCGGAGGATCAACAATCTCCGCTGTATCAGCCTCCACAGTGTTGTCCGCACTGCTACGAAGGGAGCGAGGCGCAGATGCAGGCGTTGATCGCCCAGCGAACGGCGAAACTGCAGCAGGTAACGGCTGTACTGCCGGGAAGCATTCCTCACGACAACATTCGGCCGATCAACGTCCCCGAGCGATTTGACGGCGCCACTTTGCTGGAGTGCGTGCAAGGGATGCACCCGCACTTGGGCCAGGAATACTGGGCTGGCGAGTTTGCCGCTCAGCGGATTGTCCGCGGCCGAGTCGCTGTCAGCAGCAGCCGCGTGGTTCGAGCCGGCCAGCGCTACGGTCATCTGTTTCCCAACGCCGTCGAGCCCGATGTCAATGCAGACATCACGATTTTGTGGGAAGACGAAGCGATCGTCGTGGTCAACAAGCCGGCTCCGCTGCCGATGCACCCCAGCGGACGCTTCAACCGCAACACGCTCAGTGGCATCCTCGGCCAGGTCTACCATCCGGTGATTCTGCGTGCTGTCCACCGACTCGATGCGAACACCACTGGGCTGGTGCTGTTAGCTAAAAGCAAAGCATTTGCCACCCAGCTCCAGCAACAGTTCAGTGCCGGCACGGTGAGCAAAAGCTATTTGGCGCACTGCTATGGCTCACCGAACGACGATGAGTTCATCTGCGACGCCGCGATTTCACGACGGCGAGCTTCCGCTGGCGCTCGGCTGACCGATCCCGAGGGCGATGCTGCCCTCACCGAGTTCCGCGTGCTGCATCGTGGAGGCCGGCTTGGCGACGAAACAGCCGATGACCCGACCCACACCTTATTGGAAGTTATTCCCAAGACGGGCCGAACCAATCAGATCCGCTTGCATCTGTGGAGTCTGTCGCTGCCGATCATCGGCGATCCGGTGTATCTGCGCGGTGGCGAGTTGGGCCAAACCCAGACGCTCCCCGCGGATGCCGAGCCGATGCGACTGCACGCCTGGACGTTAAGCTTTACCCATCCTCTCAGCGGCGAGCCGATCGAGTTCCGCGCGCCGGCACCGTCCTGGGCGAATTGTGGCAATGCTACTTTTTCCGAGCGGGAAGGGGCAAATCCGTCTTGTCTCACACCGTAAGATCGCTACACTCTGCGTCCTAACGTTTGAGGCCAGCGTAGCTCAGTTGGCAGAGCTGCGGTTTTGTAAACCGCCGGTCGTGGGTTCGAGTCCCTCCGCTGGCTCTTCACTGGGCTGGAAGTTTAGCCGAATAACGATAAAACAATGTAACGGTAACCGGGGAGGTTGCCCGAGTGGTTAAAGGGGGCGGATTGTAAATCCGCTGACTATGTCTACATAGGTTCGAATCCTATACCTCCCACTGGCGCTGCCAACGGCAACGCGAACGGCAGATCCGGCAGCGGGTCCACCGGCCGCCGCGACCGCTGGAGCGCCGAACCAGGCCGCCGACAACGGCGGACTAACGGATGAACGCGGGTGTAGCTCAATGGTAGAGCAGCAGCCTTCCAAGCTGAATACGAGGGTTCGATTCCCTTCACCCGCTTGGCCTGACTAGCCAAATGTCTGCTCGTCTGATACTGTCATGCAGAATCGGTGCGAGCGGCACGACAATAGTCACATGAGAACGCCTTCGCTGCTGTAGCTCAGTCGGTAGAGCGCATCCTTGGTAAGGATGAGGTCACGAGTTCAAATCTCGTCAGCAGCTTTGTTGGAGATCGTGGAGCACAGGCCAGGGCAGTGTCGCCGACCAGCGATCGTCCTTGTCTCGCCGGTCAACGACAATTGACGCCGGAACGCGTTGCTATTTCGCTTCGTCGCTCGTGGTGGGCCTGCGGCGGGATGGCAAGATCGTTTTTTTACTCGAATAAGTTTGTAGGAACTGTGGATTCGTGACTCGGCCGATCCACCTCGCGGGTGTGAACGCGGGCGGCGAGATGCATGAAGCACTGGGGAGCGTATCTCGCTGGTGCTAAACCTCCGCGGTTGTATGTAGGTGAATTAGAATGGCCAAGGACAAGTTTGCGCGTACCAAACCGCACGTCAACGTTGGAACGATCGGTCACATCGACCATGGTAAGACGACCACGACCGGCGCAATTCTCGCCGTTCAGGCCGCTAAAGGGCTCGCTCAGGCGAAGAACTACTCCGACATCGCCAAGGGCGGTACGGTCCGTGACTCCACCAAGACCGTGACCATTGCGGTTGCTCACGTTGAGTACGAAACCGAAAAGCGTCACTACGCCCACATCGACTGCCCCGGCCACGCCGACTTCATCAAGAACATGATCACCGGTGCCGCCCAGATGGACGGCGCGATTCTGGTCGTGTCCGCCGCTGACGGCCCGATGCCGCAAACCAAAGAGCACGTGCTGCTCGCACGCCAGGTTGGTGTGCC
>CALELC010000086.1 GCA_937904535.1 uncultured Planctomycetaceae bacterium | reverse complement strand
AAGCGGTCGACGGCGGCTCCGATCCTGCGATCGAGGCCGCATCAACGCCAAGTCTAAATTATGGCATTCCCGCCGACGAAAAGGTAGGCGGATCATGGCAGCCGGCCGCTTGGTAGCTGCTTGGCCTCTGCCGCAGGCCCTGAAATCGGACTGGATTCTCAGTCGGCGACTGCGATATACCTCCGCTAATACCGTCCCCAATGGACACGGGGGCCGCGATCTTCAGCAAGGATAACTGGGCCGATGAAGGATTTCTTTCGCGTACTGCGAATCGCGTTTCGCCAGCGATTGGCTCTCGTCGGCGTGCTGATTTCGTCGCTCATCATCGCCGCCTTCTGGGGATTGAACATCAGCGCGGTCTATCCGCTGGTCGAGGTCGTGTTCAAAGGGGAGAGCCTATCCGGGTACGTCTCGCACCAAATCGCCACGAGCGAGCGACAACAAGCCGAGCATCGCCAGCGAATCGAAAACTATCAGGCCCAGTTGGCGGGTGACGACGTTGCCGACCGCAAGCGACTGGAGCGCAGGCTGCGACTGGAGGAGTTACAGCTGGCGGCGGTTGAACGAACCGGCTCGCTAATGCGCTGGGTCGAGCCCTATTTGCAGCAGTACACTCCGCACTCGGCTTACCCGACGTTGTTATTTTTGATGGGCGTGCTGTTGGTCGGCACGGTGATCAAGCTTTTAGCGCTGACGGCGAACCTGATGTTGGTGCAAGTGGTCACCGAGCGGACCGCGCTGGCCGTGCGCGCCTTGTTTTACCGTCATGCTCTGCATCTGGACTTAGAAGAATTCAACGACACCGGATCGGCACAACTGACCAGTCGCTTGACCAATGATGTCGGTCACCTCAGCGGCGGCATCAATACGTTGTTAGGCAAACTGGTGCGCGAACCGCTCAAACTAATCGTGTGCTTTGGCGGGGCTGCTTTTATCTGTTGGCGGCTACTGCTATTGGTGATGATCGTTTCTCCGCTCGTCGCCCTGGTTACCCACAATCTTTCGCGTGCGATTCGTCGGGCATCCCGTCGCGTGATGGCTGAGATGAGCCAGATGTACGGCATGCTGAACGACTCGTTCGCAGGCATTCGGCTGGTAAAGGTCTGTAATACCCAGGCTGTCGAGCGGGCGAAGTTCCGTCGAGGTCTGCAGACCTACTATCAGCGGTCGATGCGGATGGCGCTTTACAACACGTTGGCCCGCAGTTCCACCGAATTGCTCGGTACCGTGGTCGTTTGCTTAGGCATCATCGCCGGTGGTTATCTGGTGGTGAACCAGAAAACGCATTTGCTGGGGATCCGCATGAGTCTGCATCCGTTGGAGGTTGGGCAGATTCTGCTGTTCTTCGGCTTCCTGATCGGCGCCTCGGATCCAGCTCGGAAACTTGCCGAAGTTTGGAGCGATCTGCAGCGTGGAATCGCAGCCGCCCAGCGCGTCTTTGAAATCATCGACCGTCCGGTCCGGGTGCGCAATCCGATCCACGCCGTCGCTCCGCCTCGCCCGCACAGCGTGATTCGGTTTGAGGATGTGCACTATCGCTATGCCAGCGGACCAGCGGTCCTGCGCGGGGTATCACTGGAAATTCGTCACGGCGAAACGATTGCGGTGGTCGGTCCGAACGGCAGTGGCAAAAGCACCCTCATCAGCTTGCTCTGCCGGTTCGATGATCCGCAGTCCGGTGCAGTGCTCCTGGACAACACTCCACTCCAAGACATGCGGATTCGTGACATTCGTCGCCGAATCGGCTTGGTGACCCAGCGGACCATCTTGTTTGATGCCACGATCGCCAGCAACATCGCTTATGGTTGCCCGGCCGCAACGCGCGAAGACATCGTCCGCGCGGCCAAGATGGCCTACGCCGACGAGTTTATTCAGCGAAAGACACCCAACGGTTATGAAACGGTGCTGGGCGAAGACGGGGTTAGGCTCTCGGGTGGCCAAATGCAGCGGATTGCGTTGGCGCGTGCGTTCCTTCGCAACCCCGATATTTTGATCTTGGATGAAGCCACTAGCCAGATTGATCTGGAGAGCGAGCATCTCATTCATCAAGCGTTGGCCGAGTTCTTGGTGAATCGCACCGGAGTATTGATTACGCACCGTGCGACGTCGTTAGCGATGGCTGACCGGATTGTGGTGATGGACGAAGGCCAAGTCGCTGACAGCGGTCAACATGCCGAGTTGCTCGGGCGAAATCGGTTCTACCAAAGTCTGTGCGGCACCGACGTCCGCCAAGTCGCTTAATCGATTCGCAAGTTCTTCGCCTCGTCTTCGCGGGGCTGTTCGCCCGGTGCCGATGTGGCTTGGCTCGCCCATCGATATGCTCTATCGTCTCCGCAACCCATTCCTCCGGAGATGATGAGATGCAACTGGCGATCTGCAACGAAACGTTTGGCGACATGCCGTTGGAACAAGCCGTCGAAATGGCGGCATCGCTTGGCTACACCGGTTGGGAGGTGGCGCCGTTTATGCTCGGTCGTGACGCCACTTCAATCACGGAGCCGCAACGTCGCGAGTATCGCCGCGTCGTCAAGCAGGCCGGATTGGAGATCATCGGACTGCACTGGCTGCTTGCCAAAACCGAAGGCTACCACTTGACCTCGCCTGATGCGGAAACACGGCGGCGGACCGCAGCGTATTTCGAAGAACTGATTCGGTTGTGCGCCGACCTTTGTGAAGGCACGGCTGCGCCCGTCATGGTTCTCGGCAGTCCGCAGCAGCGGAACCGCGCTGATGGCGTGACGCCGGAGATGGCGTATCGAAATGCGGCCGAGGTGCTGGGCAGCTTGGTCGATTCTCTCGAGCGGCATCAGGTGCGAATCGCGTTAGAACCACTCGGACCGGCTGAAGGGAACTTCCTTAATACCGCTGCCGAAGCTCGGCATCTGCAGACGCAGATCGGCTCGGACCGGTTCGGTTTGCACCTGGATGTGAAAGCGATGTCGACGGAGCCGGACGACATTCCAACCGTGATCCGCAACAACGCTGATTGGCTCCTGCATTTTCACGCCAACGATCCTAACCGACGTGGGCCGGGCATGGGCGATGTCGATTTTGTCCCGATCATCGCGACGCTGCGCGAAGTGGGGTATGATCGCTGGGTCAGTGTCGAAGTGTTTGATTATGAGCCCGGCGCTCGGCGACTTGCGGAAGAGAGTATTCGGACGCTCCAGCACGCACTTGCTGTGACCTGATGGTTTGCTGAAACATCGATGAACATCAGCGGCGGGAGTGGGGGCGCTCCCGCTGCAGGTTTCTTAGCAGCAGCGCGAGTTTGCGAAACGCAGCAATTTGTTTCGGTCGGCGGGCGCAATGCAGAGGAAAGTGACCTCCATGTTTCCAGCAATCGATGCAGCCCGGGCTCCAGTAGAAGCTAAAACCGGTTGGATCCGACGGTAATCGGATGTCCGAGTTCTAACAACGTTTCTGCTGCTCGGGAGCCGAGTCTTTGGAGGTTGCCAGCGTCGGCGTTTCGGCTGCGCGGTAGCAGTCTGGAATGCTTTTATAGGTTTGCTTATGACAGCCGTAAGATGCCGCTACCTGGATATGCGTGATACATGAGTGTGTGATCTCATAAAAGACTGACCGGTGCGTCTGAGGAATACGATGTCTGGACATGATCAATCATGGCCTCTGAGAATTGCAGTCTCGGGGGCAAGTGGGCTACTTGGACGTGAACTTTGCTCCCGGCTCGCGAGTGCCGGTCATGCCGTCGTGCGGTTGGTCAGGGACATCAATCAAGTGCCGCCGGAGCAGCGTGAATCCGCTGACCCTGTTTCATCCACAGAGGCAGGTAGCTCAGCCGGTGATCTCGTCGTCGCGCCCTGGCACAGTGCTAACCAAGTGAAGCGTCTGGAAGGCGTTGAAGCGATTATTCACCTGGCAGGGAAGTCGATCGCCGAGCAACGTTGGTCGGCTGCCGTTAAGCAGCAGATTTACGACAGCCGAGTGACTAAAACGTGCCAACTCAGTGAGGCGCTTGCGACGCTTGACCACCCGCCGCACACGCTCATTTGTGCCTCGGCAATTGGCATCTATGGTGATCGTGGCGATGAAGTTCTGAGCGAAACTTCCCCGCCTGGCAACGGCTTTTTGCCGGAGGTTGCGGTGCAATGGGAAGCAGCCTGTCGCCCGGCGGAGGTGGCTGGCATTCGGGTAGTGAAGCTGCGGCTGGGAGTCGTGTTGTCACGCCAAGCTGGCGCGTTGCCGCAAATGTTGCTGCCGACCAAACTCGGTCTGGGGGGCCCGTTGGGGAGCGGGCGGCAGTGGTGGAGTTGGATCGATCTTGCCGATGCCTGCCGTGCCATTGAGTTTGCGCTGGCGACACCATCGCTCAGTGGCCCGATTAATTTGGTAGCGCCGCAGGCTGAGAGACAGCGGGATTTCGCAACGGCTCTATCAGCCGTGTTGCACCGACCAGCTTTCGTGCCGACGCCCGCGCTGGTGCTCCGGCTAGCGCTGGGCGAGATGGCTGGCCCCTTGTTGTTGGCCAGCACTCGGGTGGAACCGGTCAAGTTGTTGGCAAGTGGCTTCCGGTTTGAGTTTGGCGAGTTGCGTGATTCGTTACAACACTTGCTCCGACCGGCCGACTGAGGTTGCGTGTCTGGGTTGTCGCTGGGCGCGGACGGGCTCAGGCCGTTGTAATCGCCACCGTAGACGTCAAAAACACCGAAAAAACGGGGAAATTCCGGCGTTGCCGGGTTGCATGGTGCAAACGAGAAGCTTTAATCATGAACCGGAGGCGGCATTTGCGGTGTGGCCGCGTTGATCCCCGTGAGCCGTCTTCCCAGTCATCGCACTCTTTGAAAAGGTAATGTAAATGGCAAAGGTTGCCCCCAAGGCTCTGACGAAAACGCAGATTATTTCCAATATTGCGGAAAGCACCGAACTGACCAAGAAGGACGTTGCTGCGGTCTTTGACAGCCTCTATGCGGAAATTCAGGGGCAGCTGAAGAAGGGCGGCTCCGGCCAATTCACCATTCCTGGTCTGTGCAAGATCACGGTCAAGAATGTGGATGCCAAGCCGAAGCGCAAGGGTCGCAACCCCGCTGATGGCTCGGAAATTTGGCTCGCTCCTAAGCCAGCCAGCAAGAAGTTGACGATTCGCCCGCTGAAGGCGCTCAAAGACATGGTGTGATGTCCCTCAGCGAACCTTCGTAGGTTTGCTGTTGAGATTCGGCCAGACCTAGCGCCCGCCAAGTGCGGGCTGCCGGATGAAATCAGGTTCGACTTTATAACCCTAAGAACTCTCGGCGCTATGATCTTGATAGTGCCGGGTGCTATGAGACGCCGGACACAAGTCAGCTGCCATGGCTGAACCGTTTCAGCATGCTGGCGACCAAGTGGAAAAGAGTCCTACGAGGAACCGCTTGTGACCGGGAGCTTCGATGGTGACGCGAAGCGGGGGCAAGCCCTGGGAAGACGCGTCGCTGAGACGCCACCTTTCGTCGTATCGGAGCTGTTCAGAGCGCGGACCGGGAATGGACGTGGCTCCTCATGCAAGTTCTGTGCGATCAGACTGTATCAATGCAGCGCTCGTTGGCGAAGTCAGCGCTTCGCCAACGAGTAACGCACCGCGATTCTTGACCACAACTTTTTTCTGGTCGCGACTACAAAGTTCCTGGCTCATCGGCCCACCGTGAGTGATCGTGTTCCGCCCGGAGCTTGGTGAACTTCGACTGCGATCTCAAAGAGATTGCCCAGCTTTTCCGCGGTCAACTGACTGTCACTATCGCCCTGCGAAAAGACTTTGCCATTCTTAAGCAGGATGACGTGATCGATCTCAGGAATCACTTCTTCGAGATGATGGGTTACGAGGATGATGGTGATGCCTGATTGCGCCAGTTGACGGATATGCTGCATGAAGGTCGCGCTCGCGGCAATGTCGAGCCCGCTCGTCGGCTCATCGAGCACCAAGGCCTGTGGCTGGTGAATCAAGGCGCGGGCGATCAACACCCGCCGTCGTTCTCCGGTGGAGAGCGTCATCAAAGTGCGCTGCGCCAAATGTTCTCCGCCGACTTGAGCTAAAGCGACATGGGCTTGTTCGATTCGCGCGCTGTCATGCTGGTCGGTGAAGGTGATCAATTGCACGCCGTCAAAGCCGGAAAGCACCGCCTGCAGCGCTGTCATTCGCCCGCTGCGCGGCAACGAAAACTCACGGTCCAACTCGCCGCTGACGATGCCCAGACGCTGGCGGAGCTGGTCCACATGCCAGCGCTGCTGACCGAAGATTTCAACGGTGCCCGTGTGGCCACCGTCGACCGATGGATAGAACTGGCGATTGAGCAACTTCAACAGCGACGTCTTGCCAGAGCCATTCGGGCCGAGAATCGCGGTATGAGTTCCAAGTGGGATTTGCAGCGTCAGTTCGTCCAGGATTCGGACTTGCCCACTCGGCACGCTGCGGACGACGGTTACCCGGTCGATATTCAGGAGCGGCTTCATTTCTCGATCGGTACCCAGCGCACTGCGTCGGCAACCACGTAGCCATCGGCTCCCACGTTGCTAATTTCTACAACCGCTTCGCCCGCACGAAACTCGAACTCACCGAGGGCCGCAAATGGCCCATCAGCAGGCGATTTGCGTTGGTCGATCTTTACAAGCGATTGGCCATCTGCGTGTTGAATCTTAAGGGTGACCGAGCCGCTGCGGTTGTTATGGGGCGGATAGGCAAAGCTGACCTGGTAGCGGCCAGCAGTTGGTAAGGATGCTCGAAAGATCAGCGTCTGCTCTTTCGAGGTCGGATTACCGTCGTGCAAATATCCACGGTGAATCCAGTTGGACATTGACGTGCTTTGCGCCCAGGTCCCGGTGCGTTCCGCACGCGTGTCATCCACGACGATGCCTGTAATGGACGATAGTGGGATTCCCTGAGGGGCTGGGCCGTCGTATTCCAACACTTGGCCCGCATCCAACAAACGTTTCCGCAGCGTTTCGTACGGGACATCCTGCACACCGCTGTCTTGGTCAATCGCTAAGATGCCGACCGCGGCGGCGGATTGCCCAAGAATCATGAACACGGGCTCCATACGAATCGAACCGAAAGCGATGTGCGAGCTTGAAACAGCGACGGGGACCAGCAGGTTGGATGCTTGCTCGGCTTTCGGTAACACCGACCCAAGTGCAATTTCATACGGTCCTGACAACGAAACGCCGATGTCACCCTCGTTCTGCACAAAGCCTTCGGGGGTGATGTAGCGCTGGACATTATGGGAATCGATCGTATAGGAACCCATTCCGATCGATTCGGGAGTCGGACGGCGTTTGAATAGTTCATTTTCAGTCATCACATACTGGCCAATCATCCGCCGCGCTTCGCGTACGTAGATTTGGTGCGGCCAATTGCCGTTGTCGACGAACTCGTCAGCCGCCAGGCCCCACTTGGAGACCGCTTCACGGACATCGGCCGGAACACGCGGGTCGTTGGCCATGAAATACAGCAAGCCCTGTTGATAGCGACGATGCTCGTCGATGATCTCTTGGCGCCGCTCGTAGCTAGCGTTTGGATAATCGTAATTGAATCCGATGTTGTCTGAACTGAAGGGACCGTGGTTATTGGTATCCGTCTTCCGATTGGGAATCGGATCAAACTTGGCAAACTGTTCTCGCCAGCCAGCATCAAATATCCGAGCGAGCAACTCATATTGCGCCGGATCGTAACCTTCAGGCTTGGGGAAAGGGATGCGATTTTCCGGGTGGTCGGTCATGCACAAACGGAAGCAGTAAGCCTGCACGCGATGATCGCCAGCGCCGTAGGCTCCCGGCGGATCCGGACTGATGCGTGGCAGCAATCCACTGGAGGGATCGCCAGGAACGATGTAAGGGCTGATTCCGTGGGGCAACACACCGAAATGGTGACGGTGGTGAAGCACGCCCGTTTGCACTCCATTCCATTTTTCGCCATAGGTCTCGTTTGACTCGCGGCCGATGTGGTGATCGACTCCCGCCGCTGCCATCAAATCCCCTTCATACGTTGCATCGATGAACACTTTGCCCGTGAAGGTTTCTCCGCTCGTCATCGTGATGCTGGTGATCGTTGCCTCCTGCTTCGCCACCCCGCTTTCACGGTCGAGCCAGCGCTGACGCAGCACCGGAATCTGGTGCTCTGCGATCAGTTCTTCAAACACGGCCTCGGCAACGTGAGGCTCAAAAATCCACTGGGTCCGCTGAGCGCCGTCGATGGCTGCGGTGCCTTGCCCCTTGTTGCCGTAAGAGGCGTGCGTTTGCCACTTCCAGGCATCGGGACGTTGGTAGTATTGCCAGACCCGGTGATAGAACTCCCGCGCGAGTCCGCCGATGACGGCCTTGTTGCCGGTGTCCGTCCAACCCAGGCCTCCGCTGGTTAACCCGCCAAGGTGTCGGTCCGGGCAAACAATCACGACCGTTTTACCGGACTGACTGACTTCGACGGCGGCGGTGACGGCAGCCGAAGTGCCACCATAGATCACGACGTCGTACTGCGCCGGCTCCGCGGTGATCGCCGGCGTCTGCGGGTGCAAGGCGAGCAGCCCAAGAAACAAGATGCCGCAGCGCCACGGGAGGGCGAGAGGTGAGATCAACATGCCAAGCCGTGAAAGTTGAAGGGAGGGAGGGTGAGCAGGATGAGGAGGGCAGCAAATATGCTGGGAACTGTGCGGATGTCCAATCGACGATGAGCGGCTTACCCTTTGCGCCAGACGCGGACATCGTTTGGCCCATAGAATAACACCAGCAATCCGCCGCGAGCACCGTAGCGGGCAAACACCGCCTCGTGGAACGTCCATTCGCCGGGCCAGGGATAGCCAAACACGAGTGCAAAATCGTCGAGGTCTGCCCCGATCTGTTGGTATCCACAGGGCACCTGATGACCCAACGAGGGAAAGTCCGCGCGGTGCGAAAGCGCCTCAGCTCCCGGAGGGAGAAAGTTGCCGCACACAAGTTCCACCGGGGCTGCAAATTGCTCAAGCGTGGTTTGCGCCTGGTCGAGCAGTCGCTGCTCGGCCTCGATGCCGACCACGTCCAGGCCCAGCCGTGACGCTAAAGCAGCGACCACGGCGAACCCACAGCCCCATTCGAGCATGCGATTGCCCGTCATCAACCGTTGCTCCACGATCCAGCGGAGCACGCGGTAGACCAGCTCGTAGTCGCTTGCCACAAACTGTTCGATTTGCGGCTGATCCCAACGATCTTGGAAACACTGAATGCGGGCACGCGATTGTTCGATCAGCGCTTCAATTTCGGCAGGGATCGGCGCTAGGTCGATGTTGCGAGGCAGTGGCACGGCCTGCAGCGATTGGCTGCCGACAAACTTGCCGGAAATCGCCGATGCCAATGCGTCGCTGCCGGCAAACGCTGCTGAACGGCGCTGTTTTTCCGCTGCTAATTGGCGGTGAGAAGGTCTCTTGTGACTCAAACGCCGCACCTGCGCCCGATCATGAAATGCTTTGCTGGTCTGGTATGTGGCAACGGACCAAGCGGTTGAACCGCTGCTGCCTCCGGCCGCTGTGTTTAGCAGCAACGCCTGCCGCTCACTGGCGGCAGTCTACTTGACCCCTCGGCCAGAGGCTAGCTCGCTTGGCTTCCCGTGACAGAATCCGGCACACCAGTTGCACTTGCCGGGTCTTCGGAAAACGCCCTTCGGCGGCCAGCCGGTGCGTCTAGGGGACGCTCATGAAAGCGGATCTTGGCGCTCGTGAAACCCTGGCGTGAAGGCTTTCCTCCGAGAGATACACGTAAGCGCTGCAATCCGTTTCACCCCCCAGATGCGGTTTTTTTGCCGAATCGCTGCAACAAGTTTGACCGCAGCGGAACGTGCATGTAGTTTTTGATACCATCCCTTCAACTTAACACCCCCAACCCACAAATTATGCTTCGGAATCGACTGTTCGCGGCTGCCTTTACCCTTTCAATCGCTGCGTTCGCATCAACTTCATCTGCTTTGGAACCTGCGTCGCCCCGCTTGTCGCCGGGCGTCATTGCCACTCCGCAAGAACGTGCACAACTGCGATCGATTCCGATCGAGCAGCGTCCGAATCGACCGCTGCATTTCTATGGCAACACCGTGCGGTGGTTGCATCATCGCAACCTGCAGCAAGCCCAGCGGACGGTTCCCAGTCGCGGCGCCGCGCTCTATCAGCAGTCGTCTGCGGCTCGCTGGCACTGATTTCCGCAGCCAACAGCGGAAAGCCTCTCCCTAGCTAGGAACAACTGCCGGCCGATTGAGCTGGCAGTGTGTTGCCCACTGATGAGCACAGTTGCTACTGCAGCTCGGTTCGTGCAGCGGCGCCGTCGTCATGCGCGGCAGGCATGGAGTGCTGCGCCCGAGGCGCCGAGCAGCATCGCAGCGCTTGTGCTCTAAGCCAGCGGTAGGCCGGAGGGCTTTCGGCTGCGGATGGAGTCCGCAGGCTGAGGGTTAATCAACGGATCGGGTCCGAACAAGGCATCGGCGTATTCGTCGATTTGCTCGGGCGTCTCGAAGTACCGTTCGTAGCACCAGTCGTTCTCGAACTCACAGCTGGCGGTTGTGTAGTCGCGGCAGATCCGCGGACGCGTTTCGTAGATCCCGCAGCGATAGTCGTCGCGAAGATGCTTGCAGGTGGTATGCACCAACAGGTACCAGATGTCATCGTCGACGAACACGCTGGCTCGGTCATGCAGCAGGTACCAGCGAATGAAGTCGAAGTCTCGACGCTCGGTCGGTTCATCGATCGGCAGAGCGAAATAGTGACAGCATTTTGCGGTACAGTGGTCGCAGAGATTTTCGCCTGCGGGGTAGTCGGAGCGGCGCTTGCGAATGGTCGGAGATTGCAACATCGATCAAGTCATGTCGGGCGTGAGCAGCGGTGCCGTCAACGTCCCCTCTTGGCGTTGCCCGGCAATCGACCACACTAGTCACATGCCCTGCGGTCGGCAACACCGCTGATTCAGTTCTGCACCTGCGAGGAAGCTCATCTGTGGAAGTCGTGATCACTGCCCTAGGGCCGGACCATGTCGGCCTAGCCGACCCGATCATTCACTACGTGACCGGAGCCGGGGCGCGGATCGCCGAGATCCAGATGTACGACCACGACGAAGAGCAATTGTTTGCGATGCTCTGTCGAGCCGAGTTTGATGCCGCTGCGCTGCCGCATTTGCGAGAAGCGATGCGGCAGATCGGCGAGCATAAGCGGCTGGCCATTCGCGTCTGGTCCAGCGAACCTGAGATTTCACGCCGTCCGCGGTTGGCGATCTGCGCTACCTATATCGAGCACACTCCGCGGGCTGTGCTCGAGGCGGTCAGTCAGGGTGTGATTGATGCCGACGTGGCGGTGATGATCAGCAATCGGCAAAAATGTGGACCTCTGGCTGCCGAGTACGGTGTCCCTTTTGTGATGATCGGCGACTCCAACGGCGTGGCCGACGATGCGGCAATGGTCGCCGCGCTGGATGAGTACCGCGTCGACTATGTGATCCTGGCGCGTTACATGCGGGTGTTGCCACCGAGTACTTGCTGGCAGTTCGCTGGCGGCCGGATCATCAATCTGCACCATGGATTGCTGCCCGGATTTCCGGGCTTCCGGCCTTACCATGAAGCGCATGCTTCACGCATGTTGACCTTCGGCGCGACTTGTCACTTCATCATTCCCGAGCTCGACGCCGGCAACCAGATCATCAATCAGCGGACGTTCGCGGTTGCTCCGGGAACGCCGCTGGCGGACATCATTCGTCGCGGCGAGAGCGAGAATGAACCCGCTTGTCTTGTTGAAGGCGTGCGCCGAGTGGTCGATCGCGAGGTCTGCCTGCACTTCCACCGGGTGCGGCCAAGGGTCGGCACTGTCGGCTAATTACGAGTGAGAATGAAAGGCATCTTCATTCCAGTTGGGATCGTCTTTCTTGTATTGATCCAGCCGTCGGTAGAGGGTGCGGGCGCCGATGCCGAGCACTTTGGCTGCTTCCTCACGGTTGCCGCCGGTCAGCCGCAACGTCTCCTCAATCGCCCACTTCTCGATCTCCGCCAGCGGTTGACCGATGAGCGCCGATTCGGTGATCGCAGGCGACATCGCCACGTCCGATCCTGCCTCGCCGGTCTGTAACGGGTCGTCGAGCAACTCCGGCGGCAGATCGTCATCGCCGAGGACCCCATCGCTGTCGAGCACGACCATCGTTTCGACAAAGTTCCGCAGCTGCCGAATGTTGCCGGGCCAGTCGTAGGCAAAGAAGCGTTTTGTCACCGCCGGTGTGAAATGCGCCGCCGGCTTGTCATATCGCCGTAGAAACATCTTGCGGAAGTGATCCATCAGCGGGATCACGTCTTCACGGCGGGCCCGCAGCGGAGGCAGCGTGACCGTGACCACCTTCAAGCGGAAATACAGGTCGTTCCGGAATGTGCCGTCTTCGACCATCTGCTCGAGCGGGCGGTTGGTCGCTGAGATCAGACGCACATTGACCTTGATCGGCTTGTTATCGCCGACACGAGTGATCTTGTGCTCTTCCAACACGCGCAGCAACTTGATCTGCGTGCTCATCGGCATATCGCCGACTTCATCCAGAAACAACGTGCCGCCGTTCGCGTACTCAAACGCGCCGACCCGGTCGCTGACGGCATCGGTGAACGAACCTTTGACGTGGCCGAACAGTTCGCTTTCGACAAGGTGTTCACTGACAGCGCGGGTGTTGAGGGCAACGATCCGCTTGCCGCGCCGCGGGCTGTTTTGGTGGATCGCTTGGGCGATCATCTCCTTGCCCGTGCCGCTTTCGCCGGTGATCAGTACGGTTGCGTCGGTGGCCGCAATCCGCCGCAGCCGGTCGAGCACGTTCTGCATCGCCGCGCTGGTGTAGACGATGCCTTCAAAGCCGAATCGCTCATCCAGACGCTGACGCAGTTCAGTGTTGGTGCGCCGCAGACTGACCGCCTCGGCGGCCTTCTCAACGATCGCCCGCAGTCGCGCGGGAGTGATCGGTTTTTCAAGGAAGTTGAATGCCCCCTTTTGCATCGCTTCGACCGCCAGTGGCACGCTGGCGTGTCCGGTCACCATCACGACTTCGCAATCCGGCAGTCGCTGCCGAGCCAACGCCAAGATCTGCATCCCGTCGACTTCGTTCATCACCATATCGGTGATGATGATGTCATACGTCTCGCGCTCGATCATCTTCGCCGCGTCGGGCCCACGCGTCGCAACTTCGCAGTGATAGCCGATCTTTTCCAAGCTTTCGGTCATCGCGCGTGCATGTGCCGCTTCGTTGTCAACGATCAGCAGACGCAGGTCGGCGGGCTGAATCAAACTCAGTGGACGGTCGGCACTGGCTTCGCCTTCCGGGCGGTCGCTGGTGGGGAGGCTAGTACTCATCGGCCAACTGTGCCCCTTCTAACACCCGGTTGATGGTCGCGATCAATTCCCCAGGAGCATCGTGCCGGTAGGCGGTCGTGATCGCAATCTTGCGTTTGAGGTCCTTCACCTGCACCTTGCCAGTCGCCCATTCATCGCTGCCGGCGACGATCGCCACGTCAAAGCCCTTCTCGGCCGCGTACTTCAACTGGGCTCCGAGCTTCTTCGGTTCACTGTACAGCTCAACGCCCAGACCGCCCCGTCGCAACTGGTAGGCCATTTGCAGATAGTCATTTCGGTGCTGCTCGTCAAATAATGCGATCATCACCGGAGCAGGCGTGGCAACCTGAGGCAGCAGTTCCAGTTGCTGCAGCGCCGTGAGCAATCGGTCCAAACCGAGTGAAGCTCCGATCCCTGGCAGGTGCTGCTTGGTGAACAGCCCCGCGAGGTTGTCATATCGACCGCCGCTGCAAACACTGCCGATCGACGGCAGGTCGTCGAGGAAGGTTTCGACGATCACGCCGGTGTAGTAATCCAGGCCGCGTGCGATCGAAACGTCTAGCTGCAGGCGTTCGGCTGGCACGCCACCAGCGATCGCGCCCGTGACGATCTCGCGCAGCCGCGCAATCCCAGTCGCAGCCGTCGGATTGCCGTCGGCGATCCGTTCCAACGCCGCGAGCACTTCATCGGTCGAGCCGGTACACTGGGCCAGCTCCAGCACGGCATCGGCTTGCTCAGCCGTCACGCCAGCTGCTTGGACCATCTCCTCGGCTGTTTTTTCGCGGCCGATTTTGGGCAGCTTGTCGAGTGAGCGAAGGATCGCGACCGTGTGGCTCTCCAGTCCCAGATGTTCGAGCAGGCCGCTGAGCACCTGGCGATTGTTGATGCGGATGGTAAATCGCTCCAATCCGATCGCAGACATCAGCGCGTTGATCACAACCACCATCTCGATGTCGGCCAATACCGATTCGGTACCGATGGTGTCGAAATCACACTGCACGAACTCGCGGTAGCGGCCCGCCTGCGTGTTTTCGCCTCGCCACACGGGAGCGATGTGATATCGCTTGAACGGAGTTTGCAACTGCGCGATGTGCTGGGCTGCGAACCTTGCCAGAGGCACCGTAAGGTCGAAACGCATGCCGACGTCACGTCCGCCGTTGTCGGTAAACCGGTACAACTGACGGTCGGTTTCGTCGCTCCCCTTCCCGGACAACACCTCCAGGTATTCGAGCGCCGGCGTGTCGATCGGTGCAAAACCGAAGGATCGAAACGTCTCCCGCGCCGTCTGCATCAACCGCTCGCGCGGGATCATGGCCTCGGGCAAATAGTCGCGAAAGCCCTTGAGTGTTCGCGGTGTAATCAACGATCGGTTCAACGTCGACAGGTCCAAGTTAGGTTGGGCAGAGTGCAAGCGAGTGGTACTGGAGCTTACGGCAATTTACAAGGAAAACGTTAGCACAGCAGGCTGT